>CAZBYH010000196.1:0-3409 GCA_964496155.1 uncultured Methanoculleus sp. | reverse complement strand
GGCAGTCGTCTGGGGATGCAGGTGGAG
Source organism: uncultured Methanoculleus sp. (assembly GCA_964496155.1). Lineage (GTDB taxonomy): Archaea > Halobacteriota > Methanomicrobia > Methanomicrobiales > Methanomicrobiaceae > Methanogenium. The sequence goes on along the minus strand of CAZBYH010000196.1, from coordinate 3,382 downwards.
TGTGCTATTACCTATGGCAATTCACCGGTAGGGCGTGCCATCGGCCCGAATCTTGAGGTTGCAGAGGCTCTCTCTGTCCTTGAAGGGGCGGATAAACCAAACTCACTGATTGAAAAGAGTGTGGCCATCTCTGGGATTCTGCTCGAGATGGCAGGGAAAGCACAACGCGGTGACGGGGAAGAGATGGCACGTTCTCTTCTCGCCTCCGGTGCGGCTCTGGAAAAATTCAGAGAAATTATCGCGATACAGGGTGGTAACCCGGATGTACGTTCATCAGATATTCTTCCCGGAAAGTTTTTCTCAAAGATACCTGCTCCGGCATCCGGCTATGTGGTCAGCCTCAACAATACCTCTCTTATTGCCGTTGCCCGTCTTGCAGGCTCACCGCATGATAAGGGTGCAGGCGTCTACTGTAATGCAAAGATTGGGACGCAGGTGAGGAGAGGGGAGACTATCTATACAATATACGCGGACAGTCAGGGACACCTCGATCGTGCCCTTGAGGAGGCCCGCCGCCTCTATCCGGTGGTGGTGGAGGGAATGCTCATCGACAGAATCCCCAAGGAGACTATTGCTCTGGATCGAATGGACTAAATTATAGTAATATAATATTTTGTCATATGAACTGGTTTCGCATTGTTTCTGCGCTAATTCTGTTGGGTTTCCTCTGCGGGTGTGGGCAGGCTGTTATTCTGACAGTCACCGCAGTTGACGATACCTCTGGCAGTCCGATATCCGGTGCCAAAATTTATATTGATGGCCGCTATGAGGGGGAGACAAATTCGGCCGGTCTGTATACCTATGAACATAACCTCAAATCATCATTCAGGCTTGGGCTGGAGAAGGCAGGGTATGTTCCCTGGCAGAGCCTGCTCTCACAAACACAGACCAGTATCCGGGCCGGGATGTCCCGCCAGACAGCATCCCTTACGATAACAGTCTATGATGCCGACTCTCTCAAGCCGGTTCCCGGTGCACTGGTGAAAGTGACGGGAGGGGATTATGTCAATTCGGTCAGCACAGGGAGTGGGGGTGTGGCTCAATTCGCTGCCACAGCAGGCTCAATTTACAATGTAGAGATCCGTGCGACCAACTATGATCCCCTGTACAAGACGGTTGAGATGGAGAATTCCGGCAAAGCGGTTGACTATCGCCTGTTCAGAAATGACATCTTCATCGTTGAAGTGGGAGAGAAGGACGTAGGTGTTCCCCTTTCCGGTGCAAGTGTCTATATTGACGGTATCTTCTTTGGTACGACGGGAACAGACGGAAAGGCCACCTCGTTTGTGGAACGGGAACGATCCCATACCATTCGCATCACCACGGATGAATATCTTGCCTATACCGATGAGGTGTATATTGCAAGTGATATGCTGGTATACCATGCAGAGCTTTCAAAGACACTCTACCCGGTGACGGTCTCGGTGTATGATGTCAAAAAGATGCCTGTGGGTAAAGCAACGGTTCTTATTGACGGTAAGAATACCGGTACGACCAATGAGTATGGGAGAACCGGCATTGTTCACCTTGATGGCGGTCTGCACGAGGTGCAGGCCGCAAAAGACGGGTTTACCACCGTCACAAAAAGCGTGACCGCTGATGATTCCCTTCAGGATATTATCATTGAACTTGAGTGTGCAGATACACTGGTTACCATCACGGTGTATGACAAGGATGGGAAACCGCTTGCCGGGGCGAGTGTCTCGGTCAATGATAAATACAACGGTGTGACAAAAGCGGATGGCACATTGGCGACACCTTTGCAGAGTAATGAGGTATATCGTATTTCAGTTCGTAACGATGGGTATACGCTGGTAGATACCACCCGGGAGATACCTCTGGGTGCAACAGAAATGGCGGTTGATATTGAGATGAATAAGGAATTCAACCCTATTTATTTTGTTGTAATTGTAGCCGTTATCCTTGTGGTGGCAGTTCTTTATCTGAAACGGGGCACTATCTCTCTGAAACGGCGGGGTAAACGCCCTCCGAAATCCCGTAGTCTTTGATCCTGAATACCATTTTTTTCATGCGCAGTTTTTTTTCTCGCAATTCGGGGTATTAATTTGCGGTTAAGTGTTGAACCTTATATCCTGGTGATTGTTTCTATTGATATATATGATGATATGACGAATGCGAAAGGCTTACTCGCACATCGTTGGATTGCCGGTGCAATAAATTGACTGTGGATTATTTCCCTGAAATGGATTTTTTACCTCTTTATTGCTATATATGCTATCTGTAAGTATTTTTGGAATATTGAAATGGTGATACGGGCTTAAATAGTGAGAAAATAGGGTAATTGCTCGTTTTAGTGCTGTTGTTGTTCTCTATTGAAAAAGGATCTATTTGATATTTTAGCCTTTATTCTCTTAATTTTCCGTAAAATGGATGTTTTTTATCAATATATTCTGAGTATCAGGAAATAATTTTTCTTTGACAATAACCTTCCATATCTTTATATGCTGGGGATTTAGACCTATTCAACAATTAGAAATTGTGGCCGATACTTGGGGTGTCGTTTACAAACAATAATGTGGGGGCATTATATTATGAGTAATTTGTTACGAATTTTGTTGGTGTTGGGAATGATCATAGGTGGGTTCATAATGGTCGTTTCGGCAGATCCCATTCCTGACAAGGATTTTCAAATCGATTTCATCATCGATGATGGGAATCCAAAAGATATGCATGATAAAAATGGATGGCTTGTTGCCGGTAGCGGCATCACCTCGAAGATCCGTGTTTTGTATACCGGAGGCAATACCGGAGACAAGTATCCCGTTATCCATTATGTGAATTTTTATTCGGTTGAAAAAGACAAATATGGCGATGTTTTGAATGATAATGTGACCAGTACGCCTTTTGAAACGGTCTTCTCTGCATCAAAAAATACTGCGGGCAATGCACCGATAGATGTGTATATTTATTATACCGTAGATGATGTCGGGTATGTCTATTACCGAACGGTAGAACAGAAGATTGATCATAATATGCCGATGAGGATTCAAACCCTCGAATTTGAAAGTGAGGTCACCATTGATGGAACGATGGAGATCAACCTGACGATGGAGGATGCATATGGAAATACGATCAACAGCCTCTATGAGGATGCAACCAGCGGCACTCCTGAGACGGTTACTTTCTCAACTACCTTGCATGCCGGATCTGGATTTTTTGACGGCACCGCATATTCCGCAAAATCGCGATGTGTACCGGTCAAAGCCAATGGTGCGGCGGTTGCGGAGTTTAAGGTAGGTACCGAGGCAGGCCCAAAATATTTGATCCACCTGGTGCCGTCTCACGCTCTGAATGATAAGTGGCTGACCATCACTGCTCTTGCGAATGCTGAACCATATGAGATAGCGGTCTCTGTCGTCCC
>CAZBYH010000195.1:0-3421 GCA_964496155.1 uncultured Methanoculleus sp. | reverse complement strand
ACTCTATTGTACTTCGGGATAAATTCCTTGTCTGTTCCCCTGTCTCTTCTGGTATTTTTGTTAAAGATTATTGGATATATTTGGCCTTGATTGGTATAGGTAACAAATTGAAACATTTCCTGCTTTTGGGTTTCTTTGATCCTATTGGTTACGTTCTTTGATCACGGATCTCGCGGGTTTTCCGATTTTTCCGAGGTCATGAACAGCAAAGGAGGGGGTGCCCCCCCTCCCTGCAGACCCTCCCCCCGCCAGGGGACATAGAATCACCGGAGGGATGGACGGGCATCTCCCCCTTGCTCCTTTGGTTATGGTAAAAGGAACAGAAGATAGAGAATATGCCGGGGTCAGAAATTTCAAGAAGTGTCTGGCTTAGATAATTATCTATCTCCATTGCATCATGGAAAATTCCTAATATATCAATCGAGCCATTATTTTTGATTAAATAGCCTATTCTGTAATGGCCATATAGTAATATACGAATTTCCCCTGTTGGTATGATTCTGTAATAATGGCCCAGCTTTGGATATTCCCGGAGCATCTGAACCTTATTATAGAGATCATTTATTGTATTGTTTGCAGCTACCGGATTGTTCTCTGCAATATAATCATGGATCTCCTGAAGCCATTCTATGGCCTCTTCTGTCCAGTTTATTTTCGCCATGAATGGATTCGGGTTTACATGTCCTCGTTGGAGATTACCCTTCCAGCCAGTGAATCATTGAGTCCTCTTTTAATCATGCGTTCGAATAATAACTCACGCAAAATCTCTTCATACGATGAATCATCAGGCTGTGAATGAATTATCTCTGTCATTTTTTCTTTCACTGACTGCATAAGTCATACCTGTATGTAGCAGAGTATGTCCTATCAATATGAATAAATGTATCTCTCTATGTGATAGGACTGGTTCCATCCATTCTATGTATGAGAGATGCTCTGGGCGGACTGGTTTTGGTTACGTATCATGAACAGCAAGGGAGGGGGTGCCCCCCTCCCTGCAGACCCTCCCCTATGTGTGATGAATCACCGGAGGGATGGGCGGGCATCCCTCCGGTTCCTGAGGCTTATTGGTTGGTGTACTGGGTGGGGGGGTTTTCCGGGTAGGGTTCTGGAAATCATTCTGTTCTTTTTGTATGTTTTTCTGCATTTTGGTGATATTTTTTATCGTTATTGTTTGATGGGTCGATGCAAAACTGGAGCAAGGGGCACCCTCCCTTGCCTCTCCTACCTTTCCTTTCCCTTTCTCCTCTCCTCCCTTTCGTTGAGCCTTAACATTTATCATGCATGTAGTTGAGAGTAAAGTAGTATACTTATGTCTCAACGAAAATCTCAACGAACATCACAACCAATGTCTCAACAATTGTTTGTTGACCGGGAACAGGAGATGGAGTTCCTTATGTCCCGGTACCACAGTCCTGTGCCGGAATGCATTATCCTGTATGGGAGGCGGCGCGTGGGGAAGACGATGCTTTCAGCACGATTTCTGGATGATGTCCCCGGATTTTATTTTCTGGCTTCAGAAGAAGGGACCGCGAGCAATATCCGCGATTTCTCTCATTATGCGGGAGTGTATCTGAATGATCCGGATTTTGGGCGGATTATATATCCTGACTGGCCGGCGGTGATGAAGGCACTGGTTGGACACAGGAATTTTCCTCCTGCAAACAGGGGGAAGGTCGTCATTATTATCGATGAATTTCCGTATCTTATCGCACGGGACAAGGCCACCCTGTCGGTTTTTCAGAAGGTGTGGGATCAGGTTCTCTCCCGTGAGCAGGTAATGTTCATCATATCGGGATCATCGGTGAGTGCCATGGAGAATGATGTACTTGGCTATGCCAGTCCTCTGTATGGCAGAAGGACCGGACAGTGGCAGCTTGAGCCCATTCCCTATCCGTATCTCAGGGAATTCCTTCCCTATAATGAAGAAGAACTGGTAATGACCTGGTGTATCCTTGGGGGTATCCCTGCCTATCTCAAGATGTTTCGGTCAGATCTCTCTCTTTGGGAAAATGTAGCAGAGCAGATCCTCAGAAAAGGTTCGTATCTCTATTCAGAAGCAGAACTTCTGATGCAGTATGAATTTCGTGAGGCAGGGAACTATATGGCGATCCTCCGTGGTCTGGTAGAAGGGGGCACAACCCTCTCCACCCTGTGCCAGAATACCGGCCTTGATAAGAGCATGGTCTCCAAGTATCTTGCCATCCTTTCCCGCATGCATATCATAATAGATGAGGTGCCGGTGACCGCACACGCAGGCTATCGGAAAAGGCATTACCGGTTGACGGATCCATACCTGGCGTTCTGGTTCCGTTTTGTATATCCCCGGAGATCAGAGATCGAGATAGGAAAACATGAGGAAGTTCTTGCATCTGTCAGGCAAGAAATTCCTGCGTATTGCGGGCAGATGTTCGAGCGTATCTCAGAGGATCTCATCCGCAGGGGTATTATCTTTCATGAATTCTCAGCATCACGAATCGGACGGTGGTGGCATAAGGATGTTGAGATTGATATTGTGGGATTCGACGAGACTTCTGGCGCTGCTCTTTTTTGTGAATGCAAATGGTCTTCTCTCACCCATCGTCAGGCCCGGAGCGTACTTGTTGCGCTCCAGGACAAGGCAGGTGCTGTCAGATGGAAAAATGATGAACGGACAGAACAGTTCGCTTTGGTGGCAAAGCGTGTCGAAGGAAAGGATGAACTCAGAAAAGAAGGATATCTTGTCTGTGATCTTGAAGATATTGCAATAGCATCAACGAAATATCTGGCTGAAAACAAGAAGAAATTTGATGAACGATAGGGATGGGATGAGTGCGATTTTTGAGTGGGAATCCATGCGATATCTTCTCAGGTGAATCGGGATGGAAGCGGTTTTACGGTTCATGAACAGCAAGGGAGGGGGTGCCTCCCTCCCTGCCGACCCTCTCCGCCAGGGGATAGAGAGTCACCGGGAGGATGGACGGGCATCCCTCCGGTTCCTGAGGTATACTGAATAGTTTAGGTGGTATAGGTAGTCTGCTGGGTTATCTTTTAAAAGAGTATGGAGACTTTTTTCTCATAGGTATGTGGCACCGAGAATACAGGATGCATAATGGATATCTGGCTTCTATCGGTAATCGCGTTATTTAGGAACATTGGCATTTTGTAGCGATGTTCATCATCGTAGCATATCAAAAAGATCTTGTTTTGTGATGCAATTTCGCTCAGACACTTTTGTGATAATATCATTCAGGGTGCCTTTTGCAATTTCATCATGGAGGGGAACGGTGATCCGGTGTTCTCCGGCGGCATTCTCCTTACCCAATTGAATATGGCTGCCTCAGAACAGTATATCCAAGAGAATTGAGAACTTTCACCAGGTGAAAGCCACTAACAACCGGAAATTTTGCCAACAGAACCAACCTGGAATTCAGTCAGGGAT
>CAZBYH010000194.1:0-3442 GCA_964496155.1 uncultured Methanoculleus sp. | reverse complement strand
AGCACCGGGAAGAGGGCGAAGTTCAGGTTCCCAAACATCGTTGAGTGCATCCGCCACTCTTCTTTGAACATGCTTGCCAAGAGTTCAAACATCCATGTGCCCTCGTTCAACAAGGTCCATGAAAAAATCATCCAGATGGATGTTTTTACTGGTCAGTTCACTCACCGTTCCTGTGTGGAGCAGTCTCCCTTTATGGAGAATGGCAAAATCGGTGCAGATATCTTCTGCAATCTCAAGGATATGGGTGGATAAAAAGATGGTATTCCCCGAATTGACGTAATCTGTCAAAAAGCGTTTCACCTTTCTTTGCATGACCGGGTCAAGGTTGATCAGAGGTTCGTCAATCAACGCAAGTTCAGGTGTATGAAGAAATGCCTGAGCAAACATCAGCTTCTGCCGCGTTCCCCGGGAGAGATCCTTGCACAGAACATCCTTCTTGTCACCGAAATCAAGATACTCAAACCACCATTGTGATTTTTCCTCAATATCTTCAAGATTTCGTATCTTTCCGACTAAGGTAAGATATTCTTCTGAGGTGAGAAAACTGGGGGGTGTCTCCTGTTCCGGGATGATGCCCACGACCTGTCTCACGGCCACAGGTTCGGTGGAAGGGTCGATGCCGAGCACCTGTGCGGTCCCGGAAGACGGCTTCATCTGCCCGGTGAGCATCTTAATCATCGTTGTTTTCCCTGAACCGTTCTGCCCCAGAAGCCCGAAAAGGCTGCCTTTTTTGACAGAGAGGCTGACCGAATCAACGGCCTTCAGGTCTCCAAAACATTTTGTTAGGGTATTGGTTGTAATGGCAGACTGCATGAAATAACTCCTGTTAAAGTAGTTCTCTGACAAATTGCGATATATATGTAGTGATACCTGCATGTGGGGGGTGCCATTCTTTTGTTCTGTTCACAAACATTCCCCGAAATAGTCCCCAAAACACACATAGGTAAGGATCGCGGGCATTTGCAGCATGGTTGAGAAAAGCGAGAGTGGGATATTGGCAGAATTCTCAGCAAAAAATCACCACCAGAAAATACACGGACTGGTGAAAGCACATATCTCTTTCCGGGAGAATATCATCTGATATGACGCTTCCCCGCGGCCGCCCGGCACCTGCTTTTGATCTCTTCAACGTCTACTTTGAGCGTATATACAACCCGACGATGCACCTTGTCTTTGCGTTTGACGGGCACCTCAACGAGACCGTTCTGCGGACTGCGACTATGCGTATGCTTGAAGCAAATCCCTATCTCCGATCGCGGTTTGCAGAAGGAAACGGTATGCCCCGCTGGGAAGAGATTCCGGAAGCTGAGTGGGAGCGGGCTTTTGTTCATCTTTCGCCCAAAGAAGAGGATACCATTTCAATGCCTCCACAGTATCCTCCCGCACCCCTCGATGTCCGGAACGGACCACAGATGCGGGTCACCCTCTCGCGTCAGGAGAGAGGCGACCTGATTGCCATCACCTGCCATCACGGATTCGCTGATGCAGGTGGTCTTCGGGATCTGGTACGATCGCTCTTTGCGACGTACCAGGAATTACTACAGAATCCCGACTTTCGACCCACCCCCACCAGATGGTACGACCGCAGCACCGCTCCATACCTCGCTATGTTTACCGAGGAAGATATGAATGCAGCCCGTAAGAGAGAGGAACCCTTTGTGGACCGATGGCAATTTCCCGCCGAACGAAGGGGGAGGGGAACACCCCGGATCGCCTCACGAACCCTCTCCCCCGAACGGCTCCAGCGGGCAAAGGCATTTGGCAGAAAACATGACGCCACCATAAATGACATCGTGATTGCGGCCTTTTTCCTTGCCTTCCAAAAAATCCGGAACGATTCCACAGACATCGGTGCACCCCGCGCTATTCTGACCTCTGCTGATCTCAGGCGCCCGCTTGCCCAGTCAGGTAGTGATGGGGGCCCAACCGGTGCCAACGCATACGCTACCGATGCAACCGATGCATACCATCCCATGAACCTCTCCATCTCCTACGAAGTCACCCTCACCGCCAGAGAGAAATCAAGTCTGGGTGATATCATCGAACAGGTAACTACGGTTACGAAACAGCGGAAGGCAGAGGGCCCCGCACTCGGTCTTGGTTGTGTCCTCTTTTATGAGGAAATATGTGCAACCGGGATGCCTGCAATCCAACAGTTCTTTGATACAATGATGCAAAACTATGAGACGAACGGTCAGAAAAATCCGGTATTTTCCAATATCGGGATATTCCGGGAAGAAGACTTTCTCCCGCTAACGGGAACGGATGGACGCCCTCTCGTTCTCCAAAATGTCTGTTTCCTTCCGTGTGTATGCTGGCCGTTCGGATTCCTTATGGCTCTTTCCACCTTCCGCGATGAAATGACGATTGTCACCGCGTATGAAGAGGGACCATACTCACAGAAAACGGTGGAGGAGTTTCTGGCGTTGGTGGACTGGTATCTGCCGTGACAGAAAAACCCATAATCACCCTATTTTGATCTCCGGAATATGGCGATTGGGGGGTTATGGGCGTATTTTTTGCACCCGGATGTCACCTGAAAGGCACAGCTGTAATTCAGATTATTTGCAAAAAACGGGTTTATTGCTTGGTATATTGGGACTGCTATTATCAGATATTTGGAACAGTGAGTGGGCTGTCCGGACTGAGAACGACCCGCTCCGGGTTTATGGGAAAAAGATTTTTTCCGGAATGCAGGGCCGGGTTTCCCGTTACTTCCTCCCTTTAAACAGTATGCTGAACGCTTTAACCGTAAGCCCGGCATCTTTGATAAGCTCACGTTCAGTGCCTTTTACAATTGGATCATGATTCGGGATGACAAGCAGTTCATCCCCACGGCTCATGATGATATGACTGCCACGTTTGCGTTCACCTTACATCCAACTTTTGAAAAAAACCGCACCATCTCATTTCCGGATACCGGGAGAAGGTGTTTTGTAGTCATATTGCGAGATCAACAAGGATTGACCCCGGCTGGGCTGTTACCTGCCGGGAAGCAATATCATGGGCGATCTCAAGGTAGAGTTCAATGGCTTCCTGCATGTTTATGAGAGCCTCTTCTCTCGTTGTTCCCTGAGAGTGATACCCTTTCAGGGCCGGACAGTGTGCCGAGTATCCTCCTTCTTCTTCCTTTTCAAGAACAATGTAAAGTTTCATGAACTCTGTCTCTCCCCGTATTGATAGCACAATATTTGTCGCGCACGTATTAGCTTATTGTGAGGATGCTGTTTTGCCACATTGATTCCAGGGAAATACCTGAGTTATGACTCATATGGTCTATATGACCCATGTCATTACCTTCTCCCCCAGAAATCAGAATATAATAATCAAAAATGGGTATTTTCAGGATTCTTATTTTCGCCGAACCCGCACCGACTCTGTATGGGTATGGAGCCCTTTTGCATCTGCAAGGATTTCAACTATTTCCCCATTGGCATCAAGC
>CAZBYH010000193.1:0-3447 GCA_964496155.1 uncultured Methanoculleus sp. | reverse complement strand
TGCACTCACGCGGCGGTCAGGGCGGCGTGACTGCTGCAAAACTGATTGCATACGCAGCATTTCTGGACGGAAAATATGCAACAGCAACACCCCTCTACGGTGCGGAACGCCGGGGTGCGCCTGTTGTTTCGTTCATCCGTATCGATGATGAACCAATTCGCATCTATTCCCAGATCAGACACCCTGATCTGGTGATCGTTCTCGACGAATCTATCATGCAGCTCGTTGATGTCCTGCACGGCATACAGCCGGATGGCAGGGTTTTGATTAACAGCCAGACGGGAACCGGGGTAGAAGGGCATTCGACCTATCCCGTTGACTTAACCGGCATTGCACTCTCGCTTGATCTGGTGCTGGCCGGAAGTCCCATTCTCAACACGCCTCTTATCGGGGCCATTGCAAAAATGGGGATAATATCACGGGAATCTGCAAAAAAGGTCATTTCAGAGACATTTAAGGATGAACGAAATGTTGAAGGGGCACTGCGTGCCTATGAGGAGCTTGAGATATGAGTGCAAAACTGGCGATTTCCCGTCCCAATGAAGGTGCGGCAGGAAAGACCGGCACATGGCGTACGTTCCGGCCGGTGGTGGATAGGGAAAAATGCAACGAATGCGGTCTCTGTTATCTGTACTGTCCTGATGCAGCGATCAGTGTCAATCTTGAAATCGACCTTGAATACTGCAAAGGCTGTGGCATCTGCGCAGAAGAGTGCCCGAAAAAAGCCATTACCATGGAACGGGATGAAGACAAATAGTCTTTTTTTTGGGTAACCGTTTTCCTATATTCCTTTTTTTAGCCATATCCGGTTCCATCTGTACACATTGTGCAGGTTTGTCCGTCTAAACCATCGGTATGTATTGTATAATCCACGACCTCCTGTGCTATCCCTCTTCTTCCCGGCGCCACTCAGGGTCACATCCGCTCGGTTACCGTATTCCGAATCGTCCCCGGGCAGGGGGGTGGCGTGGCGGCGGAGTTTGTCATCACGCTCTCTCCTGTATGTTGCACCATCGTTTTCTCATGCAGGCACAGGAGAAAATACTTCTCTACCCAAATATTTTCTCCCCAAAAAAATGCCGGTTTTCTGAATGATATGGCGATTATCACTCAAATAGTGCGTTAGGATGCAACCGGGGCGATATATCATGTACCGCATCATTTCATACCAAAAGTGGCGCCCTGGATCACATATCCGGGGATAATGATATATAGCAGCCCCCGTATTACGTGGAATGATCAAATATGCAATATCTTTGTTTGTGTCTGGTGCTTCTCACCTGTCTGATATGTCTGTCCGGTATCATCCCGGTGACGGCGGAACGACCCGAGGTAATTTCCTACTACGATATTTATGCAGATGTCAATGGGGCCGCCATCTATTTTGACAATGAATACAAGGGAAACATCTCGAAAGGATCCCTGATCGTCGGTGTCGTTTCTACCAAAACAAGGCCTTATTACCGGGTTACTGCCAAAATGGATGGGTACAAGGCCATTACTGTACCCCTCCCGGAGATGGCTGGTGAACTGCAGCATGCGTCCATCTATCTGGAAATGGAACCTTTACTACTGAAAACCGGCACCCTCTCCGTATCATCATCTCCGGAAGGGTCAGAACTCTTTATCGACGGAAAAGAGTACGGCACCACCCCCCGGACGGTGACCGGATTAACACCCGGGACATATGCGATACGACTTACCTGCCCGGGGTATAGGGAGTGGTCCAAAACCGCTGTCGTTACCGCAGAAAAAACCAATGAAGTATATGCCAGCCTCACGAAAAAGGATGAGTTGAAGGCCATTTCTGTCAGTTCAGCACCGGCGGGTGCGGAGATCTATCTGGACGGCCGGTATTCTGGTATCACGCCGATGACGGTAAACCGCATCTCTCCAGGGTTACATCGTATCGAGATCAAACTGGCCGGGTACACCGATGCCGTACAAACAGTCACGCTCACTGACACTGCCGTCACGCCCGTATCATTCATTCTTCAGTCAATAGAAGATGAGAGAGACCAGCCAGCCACCCTTTCAATCACATCTACGCCTGCAGGAGCAACGCTATATCTGAATTCAGTGATTCTGGGCGTCACACCGCTTACCGTACCGGATCTGACCCCGGGGATGCACCAGATAAAACTGACATATGCAGGGTATTCTGACCATCAGAGTTCAGTTGTCCTTTCACCGGGAGAAACACGGACATGTACTATCACAATGCAAACTCCACCCGAACCAGAATGGGTATCCATGTCCCTTTTTCCGGTGATAGTGTCACTGTTGGCAGCCGCCCTGTTTGTCACCTGCAGGTGCCCCGGAAAGAAAAATGAATAGTTCAGATGAGGTTATCGGACCTCTGCCGGTCCGTCACGGTCCGGGATGTACTCCATATCAAACCGGAAGAAATGCGTATATTCACAGTGCTCACAATGGGTTGAGAAGTTTCTGCATCCGATGATCAGGCGGTGAGGACCGGTCACACGACAGTTCTTACAGGTGGCATCCGTCAGCAGGTTCCATACGTCATAGCACTCAACAGGGGCAAATTCGCTTTGTGCCGCAGGCTCTTCAAACCGTGGCACAAATATACGTGTCGCCCCACAATTGGCGCATACAACCTCTGCCCGTGATGAAGTGGCAGTGATCACCTGATCCGCCATTGTGCCGCAGTGGTAACAGGTGGTCGGGTAGCACATCCCAATGAACTCCTCTGTCATGCGGAGACCTATATCAGCACGCTATAAATATCTTTTCTGTGCGGAATAGAATACGGATGAATATATGACAGAAAAGTGCTGGGTAAAAAATCTCTGCAGAATGCATCGTTGGGTCATCAGCACACCAATATCAGATATCGGTTTAGATCGACAGACCATGTTTCCCGAGACAAAATAATTAAAAATTGGGGGTATGTATGGGTTGGTGTTTACATCATGCCAGGTGGCATGCCGCCCATTCCACCCATTCCGCCCATAGCAGCCATCTCTTCTGGTGATGGGCCGCCCTTGCCGGAGGATGCGATGACGTCGTCGATACGGAGAATCATCACAGCTGCTTCAGCTGCGGATGCAATTGCCTGGGTCTTTACCCGGAGTGGCTCAATGACGCCTGCTGCGAGCATGTCAGTTACCTCTCCTGCTATGACATCAAGACCTGCGGTCTTGTTGCCGGTTTCGTGTGCAGAGCGGAGCTCAACGAGCATGTCGATGGGGTCGAGACCTGCATTCTCTGAAAGGGTGCGGGGAATGATCTCAAGTGCAATTGCAAATGCTTCAATTGCAAGCTGCGCACGGCCACCGACAGTCGCTGCGTAATCACGGAGACGCAGGGAGACTTCAATTTCTGGTGCACCGCCGCCTACGACGAACTTCTTGTCTTCCACGGCAACGGAGACAACACGGAGTGCGTCTTCGAGTGCACGGTCGAGTTCATCGACAACGTGTT
>CAZBYH010000192.1:0-3456 GCA_964496155.1 uncultured Methanoculleus sp. | reverse complement strand
GCGAGCACCTCCCGGAATTCTGCGGCGGCGTCGGTGAACCGTCCCGCTTTCTCATAGGCATGGGCACGGAGGCTCTGTGCAGTATTATCTCCGGGCACAATCCGGAGATAGGCGGAGAATGCGTCCGCCGCTTCTGCTGCCCGCCCGATCGCAAGAAGAGTGGCTGCCCGATCCCGAAGTGCCGGTGCGTGGTCCGGTTTCAGGCTGAGAGCCTGATTAAAGGATGCCAGTGCTTCATCCGTGTTTCCAAGGGCAAGTTCAATTTTTCCGGCTTCGTAATGCACCGCCGGTTCTGAGGGCCGTGTCTTTGCAGCAGATATGAGACATTTTCGTGCATCCTCCATCTCACCTTTGCGCAGATAGGTTTGTCCAAGGGCGATCCAGGCATCGGTATTTTCCTGATTGCGTTCCAGGGACCGCTGGAAGAAGTATATTGCCTCATCATACTTCCCGAGAGAGGCAAGAGACTCACCGAGACGCAACGATGCTCCCGCCCGTCCGGGTTCTGCCTCAACCACCTGAATATAGATTGCGGCTGCCTCCTCCAGTTCGCCTGCTTTCTCTAAGAGGGCCGCCTTCTGAGCAAGCAGGCTCATATCCGCAGGTGCTATGGCACGGGCCTCTTCGATAACCCCCAGCGCCTCGCGGTATCTGCCTAAATAATCCATAGCAGAGGCCATCTGCCGCTTTACCACAAGATCTGTCCCCGTCCTTGCATCAACCGGTTCCAGTGCCTCAAGGGCTGCTTCATACTGACCTGTCTCAATAAGAGAACTGCCCTTCAGAGCGAGAATGGTTGGATCCTTTGGATCCTCTTCGAGGATGGAGTCAAACACAGCAAGGGCCTTTATGTGATCCCCTGAAATCTGATAGATGATTCCCAGTTTTCGGCGTGCATTCCGATCAGTTATGCCAGCCGAAATGGCCGCGGCATAGTGTGTGGCAGCCTGTTGTGTGTTGCCAGTGTGCATGCATGCATCTCCCAGCAGGATGACTGAGGTCCAGTCGTTTGGTTCAGCGGTCGTTACGTGGGTTAGTACCTCAATTGCGCGTGCATAGTCCCCGATACTCATGAGTGCCTCGCCTTTCCGGCGCCATGCACTGAAGTCTTTTCTGTCTGCATCGATGAGGCGTGAATACAGGGTGATGGCCTCACGTTCCCGCCCAAGGTGCATGAGGGCATCTGCCTGCATTGCAGCAAGGGCGTTCGTCCGTACATCGATCTCCACAGACCGGACGCCTTTGTTCCGTTTGTCACTCGAAAAAAGACTGAGCTCAGCCTCGGTGCTGATCCATGAGACCGCCCCGTCACGCTTTTCGTCGGTAACCTTTTTCAGACTGGTATACGCCTCATCGTACCGGCCGAGACCGGAGAGGCAGATGCCGTGGTGATACCAGGCGAGACTGTTTGTCTGGTCCAGGTGGAGCATTGCCTCAAAACAGTCGGCCGCCCGGTGATAGTCGCCAATATGTTCCAAAGAGGCGCCCATCAGGTACCATGCCTGCAGGTCTTCTGGGTTCTTCTTCACCACAATTTCAAGCGATTGTGCACATTCACGAAAATCTCCCTTCCAGAAGAGTGAGGCTGCCCGGTAATATCCGGGCGCCGGATTCTCTGGCATGATCATCGCGGCCTTTCGGTAGGCATCTGCTGCCTCGCCAAAGCGTCCGAGGGATTCACAGAGTCCGGCAAATCGCATTGCAACAGCCACCGCATCTCCGTCTGCCTTAAGAATTCGTGCATAGACCTCTGCCGCCTCTTTCCTTTTCCCCGTCCGTTCCAGGGCGTCGCCGGTGAGGGTAAGAAGAACGGTGTTGTCCGGGCAAAATTTCAGCACCTGAGTGAGGTAGGTAAGTGCGTCTGTTGCATTACCGGCCCGCAGGAGCAGTCGTGCCGCCCGTTCGCGCAGGACACGGTCATCCGGGTCGATCCTGAGTGCCGCCTCGGCGGCCGCTGCTGCGTCGCGGTAACGGGCAAGGCGTTCAAGGCAGTCAGCCTTTCGGATCCATCCGTTTAGTGCATCTGGCCGGTGTTTGGTGACGACATCGTAGCATTTCACTGCCTCTGCATAACTGCCGGTACGCATCAGTGCTTCACCGAATGACTCCCACCCGGTGATGTCTTCGGGATTCTTTTCTATACAGGCACGGAATTCCTGTGCGGCCTGCGTCGATTCCCCAAGGTAAAAAAGTGCCTCCCCCCGCATATAGTGAATTGCCGGGTCGTCAGATATATCGAGAGCTTTCTTCAGATCCCGGGCTGATTCTTCATATCTGCCCTGAGTGAAGTGATTTTTTCCTTTATCAATCCAGGGATTCTGATCTCCCTGTCCGAATATATTATCAAAAAGTGCCATGACAGATTTGCCCCCTGTGGTTTGGGTATACTATCCAGTTGTGAAGCAAAATGTGTTTCTCTTCATATAGATCAGATGCGGGGCCGGACTTTCTGTGGGGAATATCAGATGAGGCATGGGTATCCGTATTCACCCTGTTAACGATAAGAATCAACTGTTAATGCAAATCAAAAGGGTGGAGGCTCATTTGCATAATTTTTCTTTAGAAAAGAGGTATATAGGTCTGAAGGAAGGCTAATAATGCTGCAATAAAGCGGTGAATTATTAGCATCTTGTCCTATTTGGTGGCAGAGAATCATGTCCGGGTTCCTTCAGACCTTTCCTGTCATTCGGGTATATTCTCCTCAGTTTCATTTTGGGGGGTGTTGCTGAAGAGGTGAACAACGTTCAATACAGCCGATCATTATGTTGGGGGGGTTGATGGTCGGCCGTAAATCACTGAATGTTGTCAATATAAGTGTTTGGATGTATTATCAACACCGCTGGGACAACGATCATACCTCTTTTCTGCGTCATTTGGACATGACTCTGCCATCCTCTTTGTTAATCCTCAAAGTATTTAACATTTTGTTGATGCGCTAGGCAAATTCGACATGCATTAGCGTATGGCGATATTTTTTTGCTATTGAAAAAAAGACAATTCTCTGTAATGCTGGTTTTAGCCATAAATATCGCTTGTATGTCTGCCTTTCTGGGGCGTATGTATGACATCCGATGAGAACGCGGGCATGTCCCTTGAAGAGATACTGATTGTGACTGGAGAGATGGATCATATGAATAAGCTTCTTCAGCATCGTGCATCTGATAAATCAGGAGTCAGCCCGCAGGAAATGCTTGATACCGTGATCCACCCCCTCTTGGATGAACTGGAGGATTATATAAGATCTGAGGTATCTGTTCCGCAGGATACAGTGTATCTGAAGATGGTGGTGGACCGGTGGATACGATCCCGATTGAATGGCTAAATATTTAATCCTTGAAAAAACGCAAATTTATTCACGAATCCGTGAAAATTACTTGAAATCACATTAATTAGTGAATTTAGCCCTATTTATTTTAGCATTCGACAAATCAAGGCTGGTTTGACATAATATCTATC
>CAZBYH010000191.1:0-3462 GCA_964496155.1 uncultured Methanoculleus sp. | reverse complement strand
CCGCAGGGATTCGGCAACAGGATTTTCAATCACACTCGAACAAAGCCTTCGAACATCAGGCTCGGAATCAATGATTTCCTCATTAAAAGGAAGATAATGAACCGATGTGAATTTTTCCCCTCCCCCCGAAAGACGCTCCATTTTTTGGATATCCGACGGCGAACGTACTTTGTTAACCACCAGATGGACATGTCGGATCCCAAGTTCACGGGCAAGAGAGGCCGCATGTTCAGCGACGCTGTAGGCATTGAACGAGGGTTCGGTGACTACTATCGCCTGAGAAAACCCATCTGAGATCGCCCGGCCGAAATGCTCGACCCCTGCCTGGGTGTCCATCAGAATAACCTCGTTTTGCCGCAGACGGATATACCGGATTACACTGCCCAGAAGTGCGTTTTCCGGGCAGAGACAGCCGCCTGCCGCGGTAGAGACGCTGCCCATTACAAGCAGGCGGATATGATCATCAATGGCGATGCCGAACCGCTCCACCACATCATTGACCTCCGGATTGATCCTGAGCATCCCTCCCCACCCGGAACCCGGCCGCATGCCGACCTTCTCCTCGATATATGCGGCATTCTTCGACAGCGGGATTATTCCGGATGCAGCTTCAGGTGGATAGCCGAGGGAAAAGGCGAGATTTTGCTGGGGGTCCTCGTCAACGGCGAGGACGCTCATCCCCCCTTCGGCAAAGATGGATGACAGGATGGCACAGGTGGTGGTCTTTCCCACACCACCTTTCCCTGCGATGACAATACGCATGCCATCTCCCGGTGACAGTGCCCGGCGGGCCCGGAAGTACCGGGCCGCATTTCGGATATCCGATTTTTTATCGCCCATCCCTTGTCTCCTCTACAGCCCGAGCTCCGCTCTCTTCCCGTCAATATGCGAGATGATGAGCTTCGCCGCCTCAATGGGATCCGGTTCCACAGCAAATTTTGCCTGAACAACGTCATTTAACCCGGATGTAAGGAGCTCTGTCACGTTCGGGCTTCCGGTAATTTTGGGCATCACCCCAAGCACGGTATAGACGCCTGACGCGACAAAATAAGAGCCGATTGAGACCGCTTTCTGCGAATACCACTCCGGTGCCGCGCCTGCCACCGGAAGCTGGTGAATCCCAATACCCAGCGCTTTTGCAAGCTCCGCGAGAAGGACAAGGATGCGTGAACAGTCCACACAGGACCCCATATGCAGAACCGGCGGGATGCCCAGGGCCTTGCAGACCCCTTTTAGGCCGGGTCCGGCCAGGAATGCAGCATCAGGCATGAGAAGACCTGCCTTTCCCGATGCAATGGCGGCGCATCCGGTTTCGACGCAGAGGATATCATTCTTTATCAGTTCCTTTGCAAGAGTCACATGCCCGTAATCATGCTTCACTTTTGGGTTGTTGCAGCCGACGATACCAACTGCCCCCCGGATCCTGCCGTCGACAATGGCATCGATGAGCGGCTGGAAAGTACCACCAAGGGCCTCCTGGATGGCCTCCACCGAGAATCCGGCCATCAGGTCGACCGGCTTTCCGGGGATGAACACCTTTTCAGGGATCCTGTTTGGGAAGTTCGCGACCGCCATCTTCAGGATAGCCTTTGCCGTCTCAAGGGCATTCTCAGGGATAAATTCATAGTAATACGAACCGACCACCTTGGATTTCTCGCTTGTCGAAACGATCTTTGTGTGATAACAGCTTGCCGTCCGGGGCAGCGATGGGAAGATACACTGATAATCAATGATCATCGCCTCAAGAGCCCCGGTGGTGATCACCAGCTCCTGGTTTAAGTGGTTGCCTGCCATCGGGACGCCCTTTCGCATCAAAAGCTCATTTCCCGTGCAGCATAGACCGATTAGATTGACACCCTTTGCCCCCACCTCCTTTGCAAGCGCCTGGATTTCAGGGTCTTCCGAGGCTCTGACAATCATCTCTGAGAGCATCGGATTATGACCATGCAGTGAGACATTGACGTACTCCTCCTTCAGAACGCCGAGGTTTACCTTTGACTGGTTGATCTGTGGTGTGCCAAAGAGAACATCTGAGATATCTGTTCCCATCATCGAACCGCCCCAGCCATCGCCAAGAGAGGTCCGCAGGCCGTGCAGCAGGATATTCACATGGCTTGCTCCAACCCCCATGTGGACCCGGTGCATTGCCTCCACAATCTCCCGGTCAACACTCCGCGGCCGGATGCCTGCGGCATCCCAGATTACCTGTGTCTGTTCGGGCGCCCGTTTTGAAAAGCAGATCTCGTTTTTAATTGTTCCGAACTCTTCGAGAAGCCCGAGGCCGACATCGACTGCTATCTCCTCATTACTTCTCCCCTCCGTTGCAATCCCGAGTTCGCCGGCAATACGCTTCAGCTTTGCAGGGTCAGATATCGCATAGCCCTGGGCTGTTCCCTTCCCGGTCTTATAGAGTGTTTCAACAATATCGCGACCGTGATCCGAGTGCGCCGCAGCCCCTGTTGCAATGGTGTCGAGCAGATTTCGTGCGACAATGAGATCCGCGTCCGCCCCACAGACCCCCAACAAGCGATGATGATCAGGGATTATTCTGCACGGCCCCATCGCACAGCGGCTGCAGGAAAGACCGCTCTCACAAAACTTACACACGGGCTGCTGCATCTCAAATCTGTCCCATACGGTCTCAATGCCATCCCGCATCGTGTGTCTGAGCATCTCCTGTGCTGTTTCATCAATCGTCCGTTCCTGAACTTTCTCCTCTATAAGGGCCGGGTTCATGAGACTCATCCGTGCCCGGTCAATTTCGCATGTCTCAAGCTTTTCCTGGACAAGCACTGGTTTTAGTATTTTTCCCATCATTACCACCTGGTTACATCATACAATATGGAGTCCTGTAATGGTCAGATGAACGGGATGGCATATATCTATTTTCCAGATTTGTAAGAAAAAAACAGGAATCGGTAAACAACATACCGATTCTTCTCACTGTTTTCTATACACCGGTACACCGTGGAGCACGCAAGGAGAAACGCAGGGATGAGATCCCAGTATCACTCCAGCGCGAAGAACATGGTGGCAGGACGCAAGAAAAAAATGAACAAAGGAGAAATAGAAGACAGATGTCTTCACACAGAAAAATTCTGCCATCGATGAGTTACTGGCAACAGATAACACGTCAGTCTGGCTGAAAATAAAATAACGACCTTAATAATCTCAATCACCAAAAAACCACCGTAAAATCCGGGGAATCGCGACCCAAACCGGATAAGAGGCACCCGATCTTTTTATTGCACCCTGCACCCATCTGAACATACTGATATGTGATGGTGATGCCTGTTACACCTGAAATAATTCTCGCTCTTATTGTCCTTGCAGCAACCGTCATCCTGTTTGTCACAGACAAACTCCGGGTCGATATCATTGCCATCATCATCATGCTCACCCTCGGATGGCTGGGTCTCGTCTCCCCTGCCCAGACCTTCTCCGGGTTTGCAAGCAATGCGG
>CAZBYH010000190.1:0-3494 GCA_964496155.1 uncultured Methanoculleus sp. | reverse complement strand
GCAAGAACATGGACTGATAAAAAAATATATTAGTAACAGACACAATGCATAATATTTTTATCACATGCGATAATACTACTACTCACCCCATAGGGATTTTTCCGGCATACGATCTACCATATAGATACCAAATTGAATAATTGAAACCATTGGAGATATGAAAGTTGACCCGACCTTTTGAAGGAGTGTTTGGTAACACCTGTGAAATGCGACTCCTTGAATTCCTGTTGCCTCTTGAGGGCATTGAGTTTAATATTACGGAGTTATCAGAGGAGGCAGGAGTCAGTCGCGTTACGGTTGGCAAGGTGGTCAGGAAGTTTGTAGAATGGGGCATTCTCAACGCCAGCAATGCCAGGATTCCCCAATACTCAATAAACCCAGCCTCCCCGATAGTCCAGTCAATTGACAATATGAACAATGCACTGATTGGACGAATGCTTGGTGAAGAGAAAATCCGGGAAATACAAACCTATGTCCATCAGCACACGACACGAAATGTTTCAATAGTCCCTGAATCATCGACAGAGGATGTATGGGGACGGTATTCAAACGACCGGACTCAGGACAATTTTGGCCCCGAATCTACTCCGGGATATTGTTGTGAAGCGAATGAGGCTGATTCATGGAACCCTGTCCCACCGTATGCAACGGCACGTGAATTTGATACAAATTTCGATCGAATATACCAATAGAGGATGGATAACGACATGTCAAAAGATGATTTCTTTAGAAAAGAACTGGTCACCGAGCTGCGACGGATAGAAGTGGCAATGAGAAAAGAAGAGAGTGTTGAGAAAAAGATATACTATTTTTCTGCTGCGTATGGAGTCACCAGTCGGACGTTTAGGTACTCATTTACGGAGGATTATCTCATGGCGGATTGCATTTTAAATACCGCGTATAACGGAGTCATGGATCGTTTCAAACGCATCCGTTCGGGAGATGCTACCGTGAAACTTGAACCCGTTCATTTTGAACGGATTCAGGAAGGCCTGCGAATGCTTGCAGATGCATTTGAATCTGAAACGTCCATCCTCGTGCCACTGGAAAAGATCCTGACAACAATGTACTCACTCACCGGCCCGGGCAACTATATACGGGAAAAGGGCCTTCTGAGTTTTTAAAGAGTTCGTATAAGAGAAAGACAACACCACAATTTTTGTAGTTATTGTGCTTAACCAGTCCAGTTTCTCATTTGAGGTGGTGAAGACCGGTCAGGCAATTTTTGTCCGTGATGAAAAGATACGGATTGCATTTGATGCGGATTTGATATCGAGGCATCCTGATAGGAAACACCCCTCTGACAAGGTGGGCATAATCCTTCTCACATCACTGAATGAATGAGAATTCTGTATCATCTTTAGGAACAGGGGATTTCCTTACCCATCGTGATATCGGAACTATGCTATTTTCGGATTAATCCTCAGATTTACCGGATTTATTTGCACATCGGTCATGCAAAAATCCCGAGGTGAAATACCCGC
This sequence comes from uncultured Methanoculleus sp., assembly GCA_964496155.1. Lineage (GTDB taxonomy): Archaea > Halobacteriota > Methanomicrobia > Methanomicrobiales > Methanomicrobiaceae > Methanogenium. The sequence goes on along the minus strand of CAZBYH010000190.1, from coordinate 2,010 downwards.
ACGCCCCAAACTACGAACGAACTACTAATCTGTGTAAATGAGTATTTCATACGTCCCCATCAAAAAAAATAGAAAAAACAGCTCCTCACGCACCTTTCCACCAGAAAAATGATATACCGAATCTTCGGTATTATTTCAGACCTGAAATCGCCTTTAAATCAACCGAAAACCCCTCTCCGGAATACAAAGAAACATCCACATCAGACTCATCATAGATAACCGCAGGCATCTGCAGAACAAGCCTGAACAAAACCGCGTCATCAGGTAGTGCAGGTATCATTCCGGCATCAACATCTTTCTGAATCACAAACCGTGAATTGTCAAGGTTGTGCCCAAAATACTCCTTAAATGCAGATCTTTTCTCATCGGATATATCAACCCAGTCAGACGCTTCTGAAACGGTTGGGTCACAGGGAATCCAGCCATATCCTTCAATATAATACTCTGCCCAGAAATGTGTGCCAGGTTTTTCCGCAATAATCATCTGATAACCGCCGGTTGCACGGGCAGGAATCCCCAGTGACCGGCACATGGCCGAAAAAAACATACTTTGTGTTCCGCAGTCACCATGCCCTGTCTCAACCATATAGGTCGATTCCGCAGTCTTAGGAACGAGCGTATCAAGCGACAGGTGCGGGACGTGGCTGTATGGGTATGTCTCAATGATATGGGTGTAAATCAAGATTGCCTGATTATAGGGATTTGTTTCATCACCCACAATTTCAAGAGCTTTCGCGGTAACCGCATCATTGATCTCGATATTTCGGTCAGACGTTGTGTACAGGATATACTCAGAGTCTGTTGTATTGTAGGGCAGAACGTGTGCCGGGTCAACATAAAATCCCTGTTCATAAGAGGTAAAACCAATATCAGCGGAAATAATGAGATCGCCGTCAATCTTTTCTGCCGGAATCTCATAGGAGACATATCCTATACCTCCTTCGGTTACGGGGCCAGTTACAATATACTCTGGATACGAGAGGTTTGAAACCGAGACGTCAGTCTGGGACTCGGTCTCTAACGGAAGGGGGAACCAGATCTGTATCATTCCTTTGCCGGTTAAAAAATCCCCGGAAATCACATATTTTTCCGTGCCCTGGTAATAAACCGGATTGAAATACGGAGACCCGGTATCCGGCATTCTGCCGGATAAAACATCAAGGCTCATGTAGGCAAAATCAAGCGTATATTTTTTCTGCAAAATCTGATAGTTTTCATAGAGATAGTTTGATGCAGTATCGTAGAAATACCACGTCTGTCCGTCAGAGAATAGTGTCTGAGCGGAATTTGAAAGCCAGTCTGAAATCTCGTCATCGGTAATTCCGTCTGCTTTTTCTTTTAAGGAAGCTTTTGCCTCTGTTTCATTGAGTGAATACTCCCCACCCGTTCGTATGCATGTAAAACTCATTTTCTTTGCTAAAAGGGCATCATCATGAAGACCGGCACGGGTGAAAAGAGTTTTTGCCTCCTCAAAATAATCCTCTGCAGTATGGTAATTTCCTTTCGCGTATTCATAAATTCCGGATTGGTACCGGGCGTCTGCAGACGTTTTTGCCTGAATAGTGCTGTCCGAAACCGTGCAGGACACATCGGACCCATTTTCCATACATCCGGCAAAGAGCGTCAATACCAATACCACTGCCAGAACAGAGACAAAAACACCAGATCTCATTGATTTTTCTTTATTTCTTATTCGGGATAATCCTGCTGATCGTCTGACAGATTGGTGACGGTATCGTCCGGGACAGGCTTCGTCACCACCCCTCGTGCGGAAATGTTAATGCAGGAGAGATGCCACCTATGGATAAGGAGAATCCGGAATGAAAACAACGGAGGAATATGTCCGGCATGCACTCGAACGGCTCAAAATAATCGAAGGATTTGAGCATGTGCGATTCATTATCCTCTATGGCTCCGTTGCTGAAGGTAGGGCAACAGAAACATCTGATATTGACCTCTGCATCTATTATGATGGAGAACGTGAGGAGAGTCAACTGTTTCGTTTTGCCG
>CAZBYH010000189.1:0-3501 GCA_964496155.1 uncultured Methanoculleus sp. | reverse complement strand
ACTTTACGCTCTGTATTCAGGGATACAATATCCAGTCCATGCGAAATATCATGAATATGGAGTACATGAGGTGGCGTGTTGATGAGGAAAAGAAGGATGGCCGTGACCAGTTCCCTGCGTTTGTTAACTGGCTCAAGGCAAACCACCGCAAAAATTTTGATAGACTGCCCACCCTCTGGCGCGACATTTATGACACAGAGAATCAGGCCTCCTACCGTTCCTTCCGGATTGCGATGGACCCGGCGGCCCTCAAGCCTCTGCCCGTCCGGTTCTTCATGGATATGATTGATGAGCTCTTTGACAAGGAATTTCTGAAGAGTCTGTATGGAGAGGCGTCTCTGGGGAAGTTGTATAAGGAATTTCTCAGGACAAAATAGGGTAGGGAATACGGCATGTAACGGGTCAGTGAACCGGTATTGCCCCGCAGTTCTGACGCTTTGTGATAGAAACAAAAGTGAGAAGGGAAACAATTCCTTTTTATCGATCATATGCGTTTTTTCTGTCTGCGGTTTTTAATAATTTTATTTGGACATATAATTGAAAGAGGTCTGAATGATTCACTCGCCGGAAGAGTAATCTCAAACGATGATAGGAATAGCCAGATTCGTTCATGGCAGAAATAACCAGACAGAAGAGATCGTACAATGGTTTCATGATATCCCTGGGTATGAATCTGTTCCAGAGTAAAAATATCAGGGTAAACCATACCACGAAATACACAAAAACGCCAGGATTGGTTATCGTCTAAAGCCGGGATGTCCGTATTTCTTGTGCGCCTGTTCAATCGTCATAATCTCAAGAACGTGAACCTCACCTTCCAATTCACCCTCCCTCTCATGGATGGTATAGAAGGCAGTGAAGGATCTTTCGATATGGAGGCGAAAATACCGGTCGTTTCCCCGGACAAATAACTGTTCTTTGTCAGCACCGCTGCCTGGATACGGATCATTGATAAGGCAAAGCAGGTGATCTTTGACGATGTTTTGACTCTTTTCGGGAAGATGATCATAGAAATCCTGAGCTCGCTTTCTGTCAAGAAGGAGCCGGCAGGTTACAGAGCAAACTCCATGAAGTCACGCTTTGCCTCGATGGTGGCCATTTCCTCTAAAAATCGGCGATCTTTTTCGTGCTCAATGATCTCGGAGAGAAGCCCATCATAGGTTTGTCCTGGTTTTTTCATATCTGAGAGTGTGGTCCAGACCGGTTCAGAAACAGGGATGCGTTTTGTAGCAGTCATCTTTGTAGCAGTCATCTTTGTAGCAGTCATCTTTGTAGCAGTCATGGTACCCTGTTGGCGGAAAAGATAGTTATAGGAATGCACGGATGTGCATTGCTGTAAGGATAATTGGTATTGAACAAATGGTTATTATTGCACATATTGGACGTTCCTGTGTCGTCTGTGTCGTGCAGATGGCGCAGATTTTATAATCTGCGGATGATACTAATGTCTCATGCTACTGCTTCACGAAGTATCCTTTTACCATCCGGAGTATCATATTTTGAGGGATTCCTGATGTACCGAGAGAAATTTTTTGCATCCTGACCTTTCAGTTCAAGACCAGGTTCAATTGGTTTTGCCATAGTATTCACTCTCCTGTGCTTGAATTACGGCAGTCCCTGGTTGCCGTTATGTTATACAGTTACATGTGTGCATCATTTTACATCTGGCTAAGCTATCAATAGACATCATCATGTTTGCCAATATCAATCAGAAGAATTTTGTTTTTATCGTCATCTAAAAATGTAAAAACAAGTCTGTATTCGTAATTAATTCTTGCTGACCATAATCCGGATAATGTTCCTGATAATGAATGTGTTTTTAATTGTGGATGAAATGGATCTCCTTTTAGAAGGTTTAATTTTTGTTTCAGGCTACCAGTATGATTTTTATGTCTCTCTCTCCATTTCTTACACGTTTTCTTAAATTGTTGATCCCAGAATAGTTCAGGCATAGTTATCCTAAAAGTTCGTCTATTGAACCTGAACAGACATCCCCGGATTCATAATTTGCTATTGCTTCTTCTGCCCTTTTTTTTAGAGTCATCCGTCTGGATTCTATTAACCTTTTTTCTATAACTGAAATTAGATATTCCTGATCTTCCAGAGAAAGGATTTCTATATTTTGTAGTACCTGTTGTATCTGAACTGATTCTGGAGCCATCAGATATCCTTATGAAGTGTCTTACATTTAACTTTTTTTGTTGCAGAGGGTGTCCATCCGGCCTCTCATCAATTCCAGTGATTAGATTATTAGTGGGGAAAAATTAGCGGTAATCTCCTTGTTTTGAACGATATGATTTATTGATAATCAGTATGAAAATCCCGATAACGTGGAGTTATGTCATCAAAATTCCTTAAAACCTTTCTAAAACCATATTTTTTATAAAAGCCAACTGCTTTTGGTTTTGCATCAACCGAGAGGATGCTACATCCACTTATTTCAGATATGGTTAAAGCCAGTTTGATACCCACTTTTACCATATTTTCTTTGATACCCCGTCCTTCATACTTCTGACTTGTAGCTAATCTTGCAATTTTAATTGCCGGATATCTTGTATGGATAAAGAATGAGGGCCTTTCGTCCTCTTCTCCATGTTCGTGAAAGATAGTATCGTTAACCAAAGTGAAATATCCGGATACAAACGAGCCATCATCTGTCTGCACCGGCTTTTTCATATCCGTAAGAGAGGTACGAACCGGTTCGGAGACAGGGATGCGTTTGCCCGCGGTCATATAGTGTCACATTCGTTGTTGAGATATGTACGGAGCTGCACTGCACAGATGCGGGACGATTGCACGCATGTACAATACACCCACATTATCAGGCGTGCAGATCGTGTTGCAGGTGCACATTAAACACTATTTGCCGGCAATATGTTCTCAGAATAGTAGCATTCAGGCACTCAGGAAAAGTGCAAGAGGATATCGGAACACCGAGAATTTTATGACAATGATCTCTCTGAGACGGGGTCAATTATAGGTTAATTTACCGATTTGAAAGAGCGAAGAGCCGATATTTTTTGCCTGAAATTTTTGCCTGAAATTTTGCAATTTTGCGCGCTATTGGTAGGATGATTTGGGGTTATTGTTTTGCTGACAATTACTGTCCTGCCAAATTGCCACTGGCTGGACAGGCTCCCCTCATTCCCTCACTCAGGTAAATACCATAATACATAGCAGGATTATACCATTCAATCAGGATGCAAAGCAAAGGACCGGACACACCATGACTCAGGTAAAAATAGTGCCTGAAAAAGATGAGGACGGATGGTTTACTGTCACCGTCCCCTCTCTTCCAGGATGTATCTCGCAGGGGAGAACGGAAGAAGAGGCAAAGAAAAACATCGCAGACGCAATCGAACTACACATAGCGTCTCTTGCAAATTAGGGGGACTCAATCTATGACCCGAGGAGTGCACGCCATTTTAAACCGTTTCAAGGTCTCATTCGCTATCTTCTTCAAGGTCTAAGAGAGTAAATTCTCCATTCTCTAAAATATCA
>CAZBYH010000188.1:0-3519 GCA_964496155.1 uncultured Methanoculleus sp. | reverse complement strand
GGGGGTGTCCTCACCACCGGGCCGGGGAGAGAGAACCATGTTTCCAGCCCGGACAGGGTATTGGTCGCGGTGGGAACGGCTGTGAGGTCGCACTTTCGTTCACACCACCGAACGTGGGTTTCCGATTCCGTCCATGCTTCCAGATGCTCCGGGGTGTCGAATTTATAGATGATATGATAGCTGCCCCGATCCGTTTCGGGCCGTATTACATTCACCCCGAGGTTGCCCGGCATAAGAACGAGGGCAGCGATGACACCAGCAAGTTCCTTTTCAAAGACAGAGTTTCGGTCAGTTGGCACCCGTTCGGTGACGATAACCGTAACCCCGGCCTGTTCGTTATCGGACATATGATACAGAGAATATTGTGGTGCAGAATTAATAATGGATCATGTTTGGTGTCTGATGGCCCTTGATATCCGAAAGAGATGGGGGTAACGCAGGCATCTCCCGTTTCAGTATATAGGAAAAAATATCCCGGAAAAATTATTCTCCCGCCCACCCTATTGCGCCTCTTTTTATCGAATATCAGAGCAGAAATCTAGCATACCACGAGGGGAAATCAGCAGAGGGCTATGCAATATACCTTATTTCCCCTTCCAACCGCTCCCGTACAGGTATCATACCGGGAAATGTCCGCTCCAATAACTCCCGGTTGAAATGCGTCCATGTAACGGTCGGTGTTGCTTCCATCGGGGACGATGAAGACAAAGAGGAGTCGGGACAGATTACATTCTTTCCCTCTGGTGTCAAATGCAGATCAGGAAAATACCGGTCCGTATAGAGATCGCTACAGAGGAGGATTTCATTCAGGTCCCGAATCACTGCCTGACCCGTCGGGGAACCGGCCAAAACGACACCGTCGCCGGGGATGGCGATGATGTTCTGCACCCGGTGGGAGAGACGTCCCAGAATGTCACGGGCCGCAAGCGTCCGGATGTCCCGGAGATGACGGAAAAACCGTAGCGCTGCGGTGAGCTCTTCCGATGTAAACAAAACGCCGTCCGGCCCGGACGTTGATATCGTTACCCATGACCGGAAAAAGTAGTTTGCCTCTCGGTCGGGTCGTGTCGCAATCGGGTCACGGATGGCAGGCGGTCGCTGATCGGTCGTGAACGCCCCGTCATAGGAGATGGTCCGCCCATTCTCCAGATCAATCTCTAAGAGCGCGGACCCGGTTTCGCTGTCATTCCTGGATGCTGCATGTCCAGGATGGAATCGAACCATCTCTACCATTGGGTCATGTTCCACATCGCGTACCAGTGCAAGATCCCGAACCGCCGTAAACATGAGCGTGAAGAGCGGGTAGTCCAGAGATCCGGAATGCGGTTTCCAGTCACCGAAGAGGAAATATTCAAGGGCAGCGGGTGACGCCCGGATAAGGGCGAGAATGGGAAGAATATAGTGTTGATACTCAAACCGGAGATAATGCTCCCAGATACCGGTGGAATGCCATTTCAGCCATGAATTCCGCTCAAATATCTCCCGGTTACCATATTCAATCGCCGTCATCCGCTGTTCATCAGATACGCCATCCGGAAACACCGGGAGCCGGAGGGTGACAACCGGAGAACAGGCAGACTGCTCAAGGATATATGCGTCAAAAGAGCAGGGAGGAGGACTCTCTTTCGCTGATTCTGTGCGGAAATACTGCTCAAAGACCTTAGGCGCTTCATAGGCATCCCAGTCCCGAACCGGAATGCTTCGCTGGATCTCGACGCCTTTGGTGGAGAGAATGTATCTGACCAGTCCTGCATTGGTGTGTTCAATGACATAGGTGTTCATCAAAGCCCGCTGCATTCCGGGGTCTTTGACCATCCGGAACAGGTATTTCAGAATCCGGAGGTAGGGCTCATATCCTTCCAGCAGATAGTAATGCGGTGTCTTTCCGCTCTGCCGTGGCGCCCGGATCATAACAGATCCCAGTATCCCGAGTGCATAGAGATCCTCGCAGATCTTCCCCGCCCAGTCCTTGGAAATTGACGCCTTCCCCTGCGGAAGATAGGACGTCCCAAAATCTTCGTGGATCCTCGACGGATAGGAATAGAAACGAACTCCCCCGGACTCTGTTGGGTAGCGGACGCCACACCCTTTTTGCAAACCGGGCTTTGTGGACACTCCGGCGTTCACCACAAAGTACCAGAGCACTTCCCACTTCTGCTTCGTCATCTCTTCCGGTTCCATGATTGAAATGTCCCTATTATGCTTCATGAGGAATGCCCGTTCAGAGGTCATCAATGCATTGGATAATATCCCCGGAAAGCATCGACCAGTACACTCATCACTCAACGCGTCAACTCTTCTGAGAATTGCTCAACGCGTCAACAAAATCCATAATAACTGACTCATTCACGGGATTTATCAGTCAGATGTTCGCATCTAAGTATATCAGAAAGGAGGTGAATCATGGCAAAACAAAACGATAACCCAAAGGGCGCATCCCGTAAAGATTCCGGTGCCGCAAAGAGCGGTAAGGACGCTAAGTCTAGCGCTGCTCCTGCAGGAAAAGGAAGAAAGTAACCCCTTTCCCCTTTTCAGAATCAAATAAATCTCCATTTTTTCAGGTTGCAGCAGGAGTCTGAACAGTCATTTCATGTTTCGTGATTGTTCTCAAAGGATCTCTCGCGATAACACCTGCCGCATCCTGAAATGTCAGACTTTTTTGCAATTACCTTCCGGTCACGCCACCAGGCACGCCCGCTCCGGTGTCCATGCCGGGTCGACAAAATTCAGGATGACGCCAAGCGTATCTCCGGCATTCCTGTAGCCTTTCACTTGATCGGGTTTGATGTACACAGCGTTCCCGGCAGGGACGGTGACCACCGATCCGACAGGGGTGTATACCTCAATCTCACCTTGAATCACGTAGATTACCTCTGAGGCGCCAATGAACCAGCCTACATCAGCACCGCCTCCCGAAAGAAGTTCTGCGTATGCAAGACTGTAGCCGATCGGGAAGTTTGACTCCGGCATCAGCGCCGGGTTTGCGAGGCTGTAGATCATCATGTCAGACCCAATGTCCCATTCAAATCCTGCCCGGGAGTCAGAGATGATGATGGGGACACCGTCAGTACTCGTGGTGCATTCCGAAAGTTTTGGCCCTGAAACCTCGATTTCTGAGGCGAAAGGCGGCTGAATCACATCCAGATATTTAAGACTGGTATCACCCTCTGCCACAATCGACTGGAGGACACCAGCCGGCAGGATGACCATTTCCCCTTCCCGGGCAGATACGGTCATATTGTCACAGTGAATCTCTGCTGCTCCCTGTAAGAGACAGATCATCTCAGAGGTTCCAAGCAACCGGTGGGGGGGTGTCGCATTCCCTGGCGCAATAGTGACTAATCCCATGCTATAGTTTATCGTGATATCCGGCGTCTCTGCGCCGATGATACCGGCATAGTGTCCCTGCCCGTCAAAGATGGGAAAACCCTCTGCCGGGGTAAGCAGACGGATGCCCGCATCCTCTGCCGGAGAAGGACTCGGGGTGAGACATCCGGCAGAAAAGAACGTGCAGATGAG
>CAZBYH010000187.1:0-3544 GCA_964496155.1 uncultured Methanoculleus sp. | reverse complement strand
TCCCTCAGGATATGCTAACAATGGCATTTCCAATGAAGAAATTTGAAAAGGTAATCGGGTATATGGAGGAGAGTTTTCTCATAACCAAAGAATGGGCGACGGTTCAGAAAAAAATTACACGAAGTGCAGATCTGTACCAGAAAAAGTGATATTGTACGTTCTGTTGAACTCCCTCCCCATCTTTTATTTTTCGGATACCCAGTGGTCGATAAGCGCCCGGGTAATAGTGATTTTGGGGGGAAGAACCGGGAGATGATCGCGGTCAAACCAGGCAGCGCTCTCAACCTCAATGCCGTCCGGAACAATTTCTCCACCCTCATAGTCAGCAATGAATCCGAGCATCAGTGAATTAGGAAATGGCCATGGTTCACTGGCACAATACCGAATATTGGTGATCACAATGCCAGCCTCTTCCTGGACTTCGCGATGTACGGCGTGTTCGATAGTCTCGCCAGGTTCAACAAATCCGGCAACGAGACTATATCTGCCGGGCGGAGCCATTTTTCCCCGTATCATAAGGAGAGAGTCATCGTTTCTTACCAGTACGATGATGGCCGGGGAGAGTCGGGGATAGGTGATCAAGTGGCAGGATGGACAGACTTTGGCTCTCTCGGTTCGGGAGGGTTCTGTTGGTGTACCGCATCTTCCACAGAACCGGGTATTCCGGTCATAATCTGTCACATGGACTGCAAGCCCGGCAATGGCAAGTTCCTCGTCCGGAACGAGACCCACAAGTTCTCGCACCCCGAAACGCATCAGTTCTTGGGGCAGAGGCAGGTCATCTGAAATATCAAAGACATAACAGGGAACCTGCCCCCGGTGACCGAGATACTGCACATGGCTACTGAGTTCTTCGGGTATATCCAGTGATACCTTTTCAAAGATGGTCGGAGTGCTGCCTGTTATGACACAGACACCCCCATCCCGTACAAACACCAGATATGCCTCTTCCGGGAGACGATCCGGTTCGGGATACTCTTTATGCAGCGAATCGGCTGCAAACTTTGCCGTATGATCCATGCCAACTCTCAGTTTCAGGTAATCTGTTGGCTGGCGGGGTAAAAAATCCTGATGTTCTAATAGAGGTCCATGTCTCGTTGCCGGTTGAATCACCGGAAGGTAAGTCTCCCCTCCGGAATGTCGCCCAGTGAAAGGCACGGACGTTCTTTCGACACGGAAAAAGACATTCCGATATCATCCCCGCGGAGGGGAACAGTGTCACTGAAGAAGGAGTGGATACCTGTCGTCCCCGTGCGGATGATCAAATATCAGAATTTTTCATCGAATCAGTGCAGGTCGATATTGTGCAGGACAGGAAAATGATCCGGTAGTATTATCCTGAAAAAAAGGGAGCGGCACAAAGCCACTCAAAATCGCTCACCTAACCTTGTCAAGCGGAATACCAAGTGCATCTGCAACACCCTTGCCATAGGCCGGGTCGGCCTTCAGGCAATTCCCGATATGGCGAGTCTTGATGAACTCAGGCGCATCGCCCATGTTACGGGCGGTATTCTCACACAACACCCTCTGCTGCGCCGCGGTCATCAGCCGGAAGAGTTTGCCCGGCTGGGTATAATAGTCCGAATCGTCCTCGCGGAAGTTCCATGCTGCCGCTGCACCAAAGAGTTCGAGTGGTGGATCCCTGTACTCAGGCTGTTCCTGCCACTCACCGAAGCTGTTCGGCTCGTAGCCAACGGCTGCCCCATGGTTTCCGTCTACCCGCATCTGGCCGTCGCGGTGGGACGCATGGGCCGGAGCATGTTTCGGTTGATTAACCGGGATCTGGTGGTGGTTGACGCCCAGACGGTAACGTTGTGCATCCCCGTACGAGAACAGACGGCCCTGCAGCATCTTGTCCGGCGAGAAGCTGATACCCGGAACGACCGCGGAGGGGTTGAACGCGGCCTGTTCCACGTCCTGGAAGTAATTCTCAGGGTTCCGGTTGAGTTCGAGCACACCCACCTCGATCATAGGGTATTCCTTGTGATACCAGACTTTTGTCAGGTCAAAGGGATTATACGGCATCTTATTAGCCTGCTCTTCACTCATCACCTGAATGTACATCGTCCAGCGGGGGAAATCGCCCCGGTCGATACTCTCAAGGAGGTCACGCTGGTTGCTTTCGCGGTCTTTTGCCACAATTGCTTCAGCTTCCTCGTCAGTAAGATTTTTGATGCCCTGCTGGGTTATCAGATGGAACTTGACCCAGACCCGCTCGTTCTTTGCATTGATCATGCTGAAGGTATGGCTCCCAAAACCGTGCATGTGGCGGAAGGAATAGGGGATACCCCGATCGCTCATGACAATGGTCACCTGATGGAGCGCTTCGGGGAGGGATGTCCAGAAATCCCAGTTATTCTTCGCGGAACGCATGTTGGTGCGAGGATCACGCTTCACCGCACGGTTGAGGTCGGGAAACTTGTGCGGGTCGCGGAGGAAGAAGACCGGGGTATTGTTGCCGACAAGGTCCCAGTTTCCTTGTTCTGTGTAGAACTTCATGGCAAAGCCACGGATGTCGCGCTCCGCATCCGCTGCACCGCGTTCACCAGCAACGGTCGAGAAGCGGACAAAGGCCTCAGTCTCCTTACCTATCGCAGAGAAGATCTGTGCTTTGGTATACCGTGTGATGTCGTGGGTGACGGTGAATGTGCCAAAAGCGCCTGATCCCTTGGCATGCATGCGCCGTTCGGGTATAACTTCGCGGTCAAAATGTGCAAGTTTCTCCTGAAACCACACGTCCTGCATCAGCATGGGGCCGCGTGGACCAGCCGTGATGGCATTCTGATTGTCGGGTACCGGCGCCCCCGCAGCCGTGGTGAGTTTTTTCGTATTGTTGTTATCCATACTATTTTTACCCTCCTTTCTTCTGTCTCTGTGCAAGATTGTCTAGACAAAGGCGATGTGGAATATGCCTCCTTTTAACTACATTAATTTTTGCTAAGCACGAAGTCTTGATTCAGTCGTTTTTCTAGTGTATTTATGCCACATACGAATAGTAGTTGAATTGATCAATATTCCGTATATTCGAAGCTTTTTGAGGTGGTACAACAAAACAGGTTTATAAGAAGAAAAGAATAAATATATTCATAGAAAGTCTTGGCGAGGTAAGAGTATGGCATTAAGTAAGAAACAAATGGAAAAAGTGAACAAAGTAAAGAAGTCCAAGGCAGAAGATCTTTCGAAGCTGGCGGCCGGAGGTAGCCAGGCCGCCAAGAAGAAGCTCAAAAAGCTCAACAAAAAGATCAAATGAACCGCCTGGAACTTTCAACCATTTTTATTTCTATTCTTTTAAGAGCTTATGGTCAAAGCCGATGCAATTTATCCCAATAAGGGATGATATCTCCCACCCTTAGATAAATGAAACATTCTGTAGTTTCATCATTTTTCATGGGTTGCATCGTTAGTATGCCAACTTGATTTCACGAAACGGATCATCAACGAAATGGCGTTTATCACGATGATAAATTATTTCCAGAATAGACTTCTTACGAGCATTTGCAGCGAAGTATGGTTCCCGAGCACTCGCGTAACTCAGTACAGCATA
>CAZBYH010000186.1:0-3592 GCA_964496155.1 uncultured Methanoculleus sp. | reverse complement strand
TACCTAAAGGTAAATCCCTGGTATGTCATCATCCCGCTTTGCATCCTGATTGGGGCATTCCTTGCAGGGATGGAATACCTCGGCATATAGAGCAAAGGGAACGTTCCGGGGAGTGAATGAAACGTCATCCATTCCCGGGATATGATCCCCGAGGAGCACCTGCCAGCCGTCCGGTTCCGGGGAGTGAATGAAACATCATCCATTCCCGGGGACAATGAACTATATAAATAATCCATACCATTCTTTTGCCCATGGATCTTCTGGCCATCGATATATACGCCGGATTTTTTGCGCTCCTGCAGATACTGACATTCTTCTTTGAGATTATTGGAGCAGCCCTCATTGTCTATGGCGGGATCAAAGCTGTTTATTTAGTAATTCTCCTTGAATTCCAGAGGATTAATATCCCCTATAACCAGATACGGATGAACCTGACCAGTAAGATTGTCTTTGGACTGGAATTTCTCATTGCAGCAGATATCCTCGCCACCATCATTGCGCCCACCCAGGAGGAGCTGTTGATGCTTGCCGTGGTTGTCGTTATCCGGACCGTTCTCGGATATTTCCTGGAAAAGGAGGCCCTTGAATTCAAGATCACGTAATACCCGGCGGTGCCGGGGAACATGTAACGGCCAAACAAAACAGAACGGCATCTCTCAGGCATCACCGGTATATCCGTTGGTGGGAGACCTGCCCTTCTGAAACCTTTCTAAAAAACACCCGGGCAGATCGCCGGTACGGCAGGAGGAGGGGAAAAAACATCGCTATGTATATTGGCTTTCGCGAGAACATGGAGGGAAGAGGCAGTATCATGCGGGTCATCATTGTGGAAGGGAGTGCTTTGGGTGTCACCCTGGCACGAACGCTGATTCAGACTGGATCAGAGGTCATTCTTATCGAACGAAATCCAAACCGGGCAAAAGAGCTTTCAGAAATCCTTGATTGTACGGTCATCAATGCAGAAGGGACCCGGCCTGACATCCTGGAAAAGGCAGAGATAGAGAAGGCTGATGCCATCGTCGCCTGCACCAGCCATGACCAGGATAACATCATCATCGGGCTGATTGCAAAGCAGTTTAATGTCCCTGAAATCATCATCACCACGGATGACATCCAGTTTATGACCGTTGCAAAACGACTTGACTTTCACCACGTCGTCAACTCCCCACAGACCACATCAACCAGTATCTTTCACACCCTGCGTGGAATTGACACGATAGAACTGGAAACGATGATGCGGGGGGATGTCCGGTTCATCAGTGTCATTGCAGGAAAGAAATTCGATGGGACGGAGCTTTCAACAATTAACCTCCCAAAAAACAGTGTCTTTATTGGCCTCTACCGAAACAGCGATTTTCTCCTGTACACCCAGAATCCCGTAGTTAAGGAGGGAGACGAGATTATGATCGCCACCCGTGTCGAATTCGTCGAAAAAATCTATGAGGGGTTCAAAGACGAAGAGGAGGAAGGGGAGGAGAGCGAGGGATAAAAAGCATCATAGAAAGAGAGTTCTCATCTCCGGATGGGGTCTCATCATTTAATTTTTTGTGTTCCCATCACCTGAAAGACCGGTGCCGATCCAGTACGAAAATAGCCGATCTTTTAAGCCCCTGAAATATGAATAACCAAACGGGATGCACATGCATTCTCCCCCTGGAAGGAAATGATGTAACCCTGTAATGACGCGAAAAAAAAGATAACACGCGTATCAGGTTTCAGAAAAAAGGGTGATAATCACAACCAACAATTTATTGCTTGCATTCATCATGCATTTCTGGATTACAAAAATCGGTTCTGACGACAACCGGGCCATTCATATCAACAGCATACCGTTCCGGATAGTTGAGAAGGTCGGTGGCATTGATCTTCATATCAATCAGGTTTTCGTAACTGAATAGTTCGGATACCGTGTCTTTTCCCGACAGGAACGATACCTGAATCCCATTAAAACTTTTTGCTGCGTGAAAGATTGGTTTCATAAAATTCAGTATAGCGGAAGATAGTAATAAACATACCTCGCCCATTTACCACGGCGGTCAGATATCCCTGAACACAGATCGGCAGCTGGGAGACTGAAACTCTAATCCAGAGTATTTTGGCTACAATATCATAGAGCCGCATGATTTTTCCACATAGCTATCAGAAAAGGGTCTTTACTATTTTTCACAAAGATCTGTTCCATTGCAATTGGTCTTTCTCTTCCACACCGTCTGCGCAGACTTAATGAACCTATATACTGAACTATCTGTATGAAACTGCTCATGGTCATTGCACATGAAAAATTCAGGGATGAGGAATATCTGGTCCCTGCGAAGGCCTTTACCGAAGCAGGTATTGCCTTTGATGTAGCCACCGACAAACCCGGGCCCTGCATGGGTATGCTGGGAGAGACGGTTGAGGTATCACAGTCCATCAACGAGAGCGATCCCTCACTTTATGATGGGATTGTGATCGTCGGTGGCAAGGGTGCTGCTGAATATCTCTGGCCAAACACCGATCTGCGTGTCCTTGTTCGGAAGATGTATGACGATGGAAAAATGGTGGCAGCGATATGCCTCGCACCGGTTGTGTTCGCCTATGCGGGTATCCTTGAGGGGCGGCAGGCGACCGTCTTTAAGACACGGCTCTCTGAGAAGGCATTTGCCGATAAAGGGGTGACATTCATCGACATTCCGGTCGTGGTAGATGACCTGATCATTACCGCGAACGGCCCGCTTGCTGCAACCGCATTTGCAGATGAAATCATCGAAACCCTCTCCTGTTGTCCGGAATGACAGTCAGGGAAGAGGACTGCACCATCGTCATTCCGGCGTACAATGAGGCAGGCCGGATTGGGAAATTGCTGGATGGGCTTGCAGCATACCGGGGACCAGTCATCGTCATCAGTGACGGCGATGACAATACATCAAGTATTGTCCATGCATTTGCACAGACACATCCGTCCTGCCAGATGGAATGCAGGGAATACCATGATCGTCTGGGGAAAGGCGGAGGTGTTGCGGACGGGCTGATGAGGGCAGAAACACCGTATGCCGGGTTTATGGATGCCGACGGATCAACGGCTGTCACTGAGATGAAACGGCTCTTCTCTGTCCTTGAGCATGTGGACGGGGCCATCGGGTCACGCTGGATTGAGGGAGCCTGTGTGCCGGTTCGGCAGAGTCTGAGACGGCAGGTGCAGAGTCGACTGTTCAACCTCTTTGTCCGGCTCATATTTGCCCTGCCGTATCATGACACCCAGTGCGGAGCAAAGGTATTCCGGACACCGGCAGTGCAGGCAGTCCTGCCATCTGTCCTATCGCAGGGGTTTGAATTTGACGTCGAACTTTTGTGGCAGATGAAACGGCAAGGATATACGGTCCGTGAAGTGCCCATCCGCTGGGAAGACCAGCCATATTCACGGGTCGGCGGTACGACCGGTATTGCCATGCTGAAAGGACTTGTGCAGATCCGGTATGGCCACCATTCAAACGAATAAGACCGATACGAAAATCAGATACAAAAGAGATTCAGTAATTATGGAGAAGAAACACACCGTTTTGTCAATCAAAGACCGGGATCAGGTTGATGACCTCTTTGTCATCAGCAATGC
>CAZBYH010000185.1:0-3595 GCA_964496155.1 uncultured Methanoculleus sp. | reverse complement strand
GTCAGTATTTTTTTTATGTGTGTTGTCATGCTATTACCACCAGAAGTGCCATCCAGGCCACCAGAATGGCTATTATCAAGAGCTGCACCGTTACACTGTCATACGGGCTGAGCATGGGAGTTACTGCACAGATAAATGAGAGTGATATCAGGATAATGAGCATTGCAATAAAGAGCAGTATGGGAGACATTGTTCCCCAGAATATCAATACAAATACCAGTAAGAGAACGAAGGTCCGTATGGCATCAGCGACATCAAGTCCGGCACGCCATGCACCAAAATGCTCTGTTTTATAACCGCTTACAATCTCTTTGGCTTCTATAATGGAGAAAGGCCCATAATGCATCTTTGAAAGAATGATGATATACATCGCAATTGCTGCGGGAAGAATGCTAAAGAGAAGGGGGCCATTATCTGCCTGATACTGGATAATGTCTGAGATCATCAGGGATCCGGTGAAATAGTAGATACCTGCGACCACGGCAAAAAGGGGGATTTCAGATGAGGCTGATATAACGGAACGGATACCACCAAACTTAGAATAGGGGGATCCGGATGATAATCCTACTCCGTGCTCGGTCAGTTTATGCAGCATGTATATGCCAAACAACAACAGCAGACTGCCGCCAAGTACTACAGTGTACAACGCTCCGACCCATATGGCAATGGAAATAAAGACAATGCCAACATAGAGCAGTTTCGATGCTGAGCGGGGGATCCATGTCTCTTTAAAGGAAAATTTCAGAGTATGAAGAAATTCCTGCCAGATGGGAGGGCCGGGCCGACCCTGTATCCGTGCAATTGCTTTCCGGTGTATCCCCATAAACAGAAGCCCGATGAATGGTGCGGCAATCAGATATCCTATCATTTTTCAGTACCCCATAAACGGATAATCTTCTTCTCCATCACGATATTTCCAGAGAAGCACGGTTCCCAGCACGAGTGCCGGCACGGTAATGATACAGATCACTGCCTGCTGGATGTCGGAAAGGAAACCAATGTACGGTCCGATGCCTCCGGTAACAAACCCAATCAGCGCGAGAACGGTTATTAACTGAATGTATTTTCTCTTCATGGCATATCACACGGTAAGCAATATTTCAATCACTCTCAGGAACATCAGAAGGGAACTCACATGAATCATGAGGATGTACGGTGCACCCGGTGCACGGGTCAGTTCTGCCTTTGCTACATAAAACGGAGCAATTCCTTCCCCCATTACTCCGACAACAATCAGAGCTTTTGCAATCAATGGCATCGCCGGTGCCATCGCGGAAAGTTCCCAGATTGAAAGTGTCCCGGTTGACGCAAGCGTTATCGCTGCCCCGGCAAAGAGGGGAATTGTTGCAAGCATCGCGATGATGCCGTAGTTAAAGGCCGTATGCAGCACCTGCTGGTATTTAACCGATGCAACAATGCCGATGATACAGATGCCCACCATACTGACAAAGAGGACGAAATTGAATACGTCTCCGCTGGTGACCGCCCCCATCGTGGCAATACCACAGGCAATGGACATAAACCGCCTGAACCTGAGGTCTTTTCCTATTACTTCCTTTGTATACTGCGCATCGGTTCCAAAGACAACCTCTACCTGATTTTCCGGCTTTGAAAAGATACAGATGAGGGTGAATATCAGTGCAAACAGGAACAGCGCTGCGGTAAATGGGGTGAAATACGCAACGATATCTCCGAACGGCAACACAAATAACTCATGTCCGCCGACATTGAAGGACGATAGTTCAAACATCTTTCTCTCCTCCCCGCATGGTGCCGATAAGTGACATCTTCGCCGTCACTTTGGCAAGAATTGCTCCTCCGGCTAACATAACTGCAAAGAACCAGTATTCGGGAAGCACCATAAAGATGAAGAAAGCGACAATCCAGAATGCCCATGCATATCCGGATATGGTTTCGATAATTTCAAACCGCTCGACATTTTTCTTTCCCATGAAATAAAAGACCATTCCGACGCCGGCAACAGCACCCCCGGTAAATCCGGAGAGTATAATGCCGTAAAGAATGAGGATGACTGCGACGACGGTTGGTGCGGTGTCGAGGATTTCAATTCTGAATGGCTGCTTCACCGGATGGTTCAGGCCTTCGCGGACGAGGTATACCTCTGAGACTGCTAAGAGTTCTGAAATGCCGACGACAAGGCCGGGGATGATGAGTGCTTCTGCAAGGTCGGTTGCAATGAGTGCAATAATGGCGAGGGCTGAGACCTCTCCCAGATCAGCAAGGATCAGCCGGTGTATATCATTTTTTTCCCGGAATACTGCATAAAAAGTGATTATTATTGCAATCAGACCTACAATGAGGCCGATTGTGTATTCTTCCATCATTCTTCATCCCTCCGGTACAAAAAAGAAGCGATGGCAAAGGCGATGAACAGAATACTCGTTTCAACGATGGTATCCATCCCCCGGGTATTGTAAAGGATTTCATCAATAATACCCCCCGGGTGAGCAACGATGGTTGTGCCGAAATGGAGGTTTGTTTCCGTCAGCAAAATAGCAAACGGGGAGAGGTATGTCGTCACATATCCCAGATACGGAGAATTTTGTGGATACTGGGCTATTACTTCTGTTGTGCCAAACGACTCTCCGCCCCGGTCGTAGGGATTCAGGGGTGAAGAGGTGTTGATGTGTTTTGGATAAAGTTGATTTTCCTCATATTCGATTGGTACAACGAGGATACTCACGAGGAAAACTGCCACGATTGCAACCACAATAACCGCATAAATGGCGATCAGGTTGTCGATATCCGCCATGTATCGGGAGAGCCATTTAATCATAGGGCTCACTCCGTTCGATCACCCGAATCAACACAATGGTGGTAATCGCGGTAACAGAGACAAACGTCAGAAGAGCAATGGTCTCATGGTAGGCAAGCATGATAAGCATCAGGCCGGTCGCGGCAATTTCTACATGTATCAGACGGGATATGTAGTCTTTTTCCCGGGGGAATGCAGATGCCGCGACTCCCGCGATAAATATGATTAATCCAAGGATAAGTTCAGGAGTCATCAGTGTTCCTCCCGATTGCCTGAAGAATAAATATTGTTGTTAAGGGCATGATGATTGCCACAAGAATGGCTACATCCAGATAGCCATTGAGGGCAATAAATGGTATGACTCCGCCCAGCATGATGGCAAGACCAATGAGTTTGTCAAAGGGGCTTTTGCTGATGTAGACGTAGACAACGCCTATGGATGCAATCAGGCTCACGACCAGGATATAAAATTCATTCATTGGCTATATTCTCCCCCTGCATAGGTGCTCGCAATCGCATTGGCTTCCAGGTTTGAGCCGATATAATACGCGAGACCGGCGAAAAGGGCCATGATGTCCGGAATCGTCAGAACGATAAGTCCCGTAATGGCAAAGTTCATGACACTCAGAAATACCAGTTTTTTGAGGGTATTTTTTTCGAGCATCACCCGGATGACCGCATATACGGCAACAATGCCACATAGGTATATCGGAATCATGTTCGGATCGTATACGGGAATCATCATGCGCGTATCCTCCAGAGTCTGTTGAGAAGATGGCTGGCATACCGGTGGGAGATGCCCTGGATGGTGAGAATGGC
>CAZBYH010000184.1:0-3609 GCA_964496155.1 uncultured Methanoculleus sp. | reverse complement strand
GTAATTCTTTTAATCTAACCTTGAAAAATGGATCAAACCAATAAAAATAATCAGAACCGTGATTAAAATACTCCCGAAAAAGGGGGACACAAATATTTTTCAACAGATTGGCTCATCGTTTCGCCGTGCGGTGAAATATCATATCCGACATATTCCTCATCTTTTGTCACATGAAGACCGAATACCATATCACACACTTTTGCAGGGGTAAAAATTTCGATAAACGTGAATAGAGTGGGAGCAAATGCACGAATAATCTAAAGAACGATCTGATTGCCTCCCACAATGAGACCGTTTATCCCCCCATTGCAGGAACAGCAAATAAACCGATTACAATTGTGTCCCACACTCCGCCAACACCATGCATCGCCCATGCATCTCCCATGCATCCAGTGATTCATCCCATTTGTGTTCCGGCCGAAACAGCATCGGCCTCACACACGGCATTAAATTCCCGGTATGGTTCCCATACACCTTGCAGCCCTGTAGAAGATGCCAATCTCAGATCTTTTTGCACGCCTGATTATCGGACAAATGAAAGAATAGGGGGGAATAGGATTATTCACCCAGAGCAGTAGCGATACATTCCTCAGTAGAACCAAGAACCGCTACGGCGCCACACATATTCGGCACATATGCAAATGCCTTCCCCGAATTGACCATGATCGTGCCAAAGTGATCCATTCCGGGCGAGACAACGATACAGGTATCTTCCCACACCCGTGCACCAGACTGCTCAATTGTTCCCACAAGATGGGGATGGGCCTGTGCCACACCTCGTGCAGCAAAGATGTACAGCGGTATTGTTATCGTTTTCCCTTTCAGGTATCCTGCAATCTCCTCCAGTTCATCCTCTGAGCAGTGCGGACATCCAATAGCCACTGCATCAACAGTGCGTTCCTCAAAGAGCGCTTCAATCTCCTCGCAGGTGATGGTGATGGTCTCCAGTACGGTTAAATCCGTACCGCGTTCCTCCAGCACCCGGGAATCAGGGGTAATACCCTCAACATGAAACAGTGCCACTGCGCCACTGGCAGCCATTGCAGCGCCAAGTGCCTTGAGCTGGTCACGATTCGGCCGTATTCCGTAAAAAAACGGCACCCGGTTGCCCGCCATCTTTCCGGCGAGATACCCGATAGCCCCATAATGTCCGGCATGGAGGGTATCTTCCGCTTCAATCCGAAATGCCACCTGCGGCATCCGGTTCTCCCAGATATGCAGACCATAATTTGGCGTCTTCCCGATAATTGCAGCAGCAAGAGCAGAAGGACCACCCTCACGATTCGTCCGTGCACCGATAACCGAGTTCGCATAGCACACCGCAGAAGACTCAGACCATGCAACGTGTTCTCCATAGGATGTCCGGTTGATATAATACGGTGTACAGGTGCACTCCAGTTTAACCCCCAGACGCCGGTATGCGTCCAGAACCGCGTTCTGTCTCTCTGCAAAGTCAGAGGGAATGCCCATCTCCTGCCATCGTTCGCGGGGCATCCCGATTGGATTCAGTACCGCGGGGACTGCCACCCGTGCGTCTAGACTTTTCAGCCATTCGAGGCCCCACTTCCCTATCGTCTTATATGATGCACCTGCAACCTGTGCGCTGGCTATTGGCACAAACTTGTCCGCCCCGAATACCTTTCCCAAAGCAACAAGAATCTCCATCATCTTCCTGCGGGTTTCGCCATATTCACCCGCAAGAATCTTTTCATCGTCTGTTTCAAGGTACATACTATATCAGTCCCATTCTGCCCGGATAAACTTCTCTTCTTCTCCCATGACCATTGTAGCGTCAATTCCCATCTTCACATTGGTCCCGTCACCGATACGGCAGGGATCCAGGGAGGAACCACGGACTCCTTCTATGATCATCACATCGCGGTCCGCACGCACACGGGTCGCAATGGCATATTCCACATCCTCCATACAGAACGGGTTGATATCCTCATCAACCACCACCACATGTTTCAGGGAGGTGTGGGCAGCAAAAGCTGCCATGATGGCATTTTTCGCATCACCCTGGGTACTCTTTTTTATCTGGACGATGCCATGCAGGTAGCCGCATCCCCCGGTAGTGAGAACCACATTTTTCACCCGGGTAACCCCTGCAACAGCCTGGAAGATCTTCGGTTCATAAGGCATGCCCATCAGGATTTTATGCTCATTACCCGCAGGCAAAATGCCGTGATAGATTGCATCAGGCTTCATGCACATCCCGGTAATCTCAATCACCGGGCTCTGCCGAACAGGGTCATAGGTACCGGTGATATCCACGAAAGGACCTTCTGCAGTAGTCTCAGCTCCAATATACCCTTCCAGCACAATCTCTGCATCCGGGACGCATACACCATTCGAACAGGTATTTAACTCAATCTCACCGCCGAAGAGTTCAGCAGCATACTGCATCTCTTTTCCCTGCGGAACACGGGTGCAGGAAGCAAACGTCACCACCGGGTGGGTACCAATGGTTATGGCAACAGGCAGGCGCTCATCATTTGCAAGGGCATCCTGAAGAAGGGAATGGGTATGCCTTCCTTCTACCAGCCGTGCAGCCAGCCGTTTCTCATCTAAGACCTGCATCCGGTGTATGGATGCATTTTCAATACCCCCATATTGTGAGAAGACAACCGCGGCTGTCAGATATCTCCCTGCATCGAGCGGGAAATGTTTCATCACCGGAATACGGTAAAGATCAGGCGTATCCATATTCAGGCGTGACCCTTCGGTAATCACACCATTCTGTCCCATGGCTGCGAGACGCGGCACAATATCATGTTCAGGAATACCAAGGGCACAGGAGAGAGATGCACGCGATGCAGTCACGTTCATGACACCCTTTCTGTCACCGTCCAGCTTATGGAAAAAGATTAGATCATCGGTCTCACTGGCCCGTTTCGGAGCTTCTAAGACGGTTGAACAGGGTTCTTCAATATCAATGACGCGCCCTTCCTCCCGCATTTTTTCGATAAATGTTCGCATTATTATTCACCTTTCCAGCGTGTACTGAGGGTATGATCAACATGCATTTGATCAAGGACACGAGCCACCACCATATCAACAAGATCCGCTATTGATTGTGGCCGTGTGTAAAATGCCGGGCTGATGACCATGATGGTGGCTCCGGCTTCATCAAGGGAGAGCATATTTTTCAGGTGGATTCGGGAGAGGGGCATCTCACGGGGCATCAGAATACACATCCTCCGCTCTTTCAAACAGACATCTGCTGTTCGGGTAATCAGATTCTCTGAGAATCCTGAAGCAATAGCAGCAAGCGTCTTCATACTACACGGAATAATCACCATGCCGTCATAGCGAAATGAACCGCTTGCAAGATCGGTGAACATATTGTCATTATCTGCATAGACAACATCAAACCCGGAGAAATCCACCCCTTCATACTCTGCGATGCGCTGTGCAATATCCGATATGATAAGATGCACTTCTGCTTTGTCCTGGAGCACTTCCAGAAGACGCCGTGCATATATCATACCGCTTGCACCGGTAACTCCCACAACAAATCGTTTCTTCATATCTTCACCGGTCTTGTCTATAGGATTAGTCTGTCCTGTTTAGTTGGCTTTTTGATCGATAATACCCTGCCTGCTGCAT
>CAZBYH010000183.1:0-3609 GCA_964496155.1 uncultured Methanoculleus sp. | reverse complement strand
AGGAACTAATAGTCTTTGATCTGCTGATGAAACCTGAAATGAAACTTTCCAAAAAGGAAGAAGCAGACGTTAAAAAAGTTGCAAAAGACCTCTTGTTGACACTCAAACGAAATAAATTCGTCCTCGATTGGAGAAAACGGCAGCAATCAAGGGCAGAAGTCCAGGTATGTATTGATGAGATCCTCGACCAGTTACCCCGGGCGTACACCCCTGAAATCTACACGAAAAAATGTGACCTCGTATATCAGCACGTTTTTGATTCATATTCGGGAGAAGGGGTCAGCGTTTATCAGTGAAATCATGTCGCGCATCATAGTAATAAAACAATACAATCCCGTTAATCAATGAAAGAAAAAATACTCTGTAGAAAATCTTCATCCAATTTTTCAGAGTCCGATTATGAAGAACCATTCTGATCGTGATGATATCCTCCTTGCCAAAGCCACAATGATGAATCATTGGTTAGACGGGCAGGTCCTCTTCTGATTCGCTATAAATGAGGAGTAAATTACCGCCAGAAGATATTTGTCGGTAGAGGAAAAAGATCATGTTTGGATACGGGGCTGATCACTGTTACCGGAAAAAACGGTAGACTACCAATACATCTGGAATAATGACGGAGACACTGCCCGGCGGTATCATTCAGCAGGAAAATGGATTGATGCCCATTCTTATCTGGAGGATTACTACTATGCGATGCTCACATTGTGGATTTGAAGATGAAGGAAAATTTTGCAGCAATTGTGGAAAACCATTGACTCAGGAACGTGTATCGCTTCAGTCTCAACTAATTTCCGATATTCCCTGGCATGAAAAATGTCCGGCCTGCAAAATGGGCAAACTCATTTCTGAAAAGCAAAAGATGGCATTTGGTTTACTAACCGCAGATCATTACATTTGCGGGAATTGTGGGGCAGATTTTCTAAAAAGTGGTGAGGATACCTACACCCTATCGGATATGCCCGATAAAAATCATCCGTTTTGGCAAAGATTCAAACAGACGAAATTCAATACCCAACATATCAAAAATCTCGCATACGGGGATGATCTTGACTCATACCGGATTAATCACGACATCTCAGTTTGGCTGGATGCGATAGAGAATAATCGTGCCAAACCTTTGTTAGATGCGTCTCCCGGTGTGATGCTGAAAAAAAATGAAGTTCCTTTTTTGTCACTAAACAATGTACAACTCAGAGAACCACGCTCTGTTCGAATAACCCATGGAGGGCATGCTGGTCCCAGATTCAGAGTAGCAAAGGGCATCTCATTTGGCATGGGAACCTTCGGTGCCAAAAGTGAATCCCATGAAGAGATACGCGTGATCGACCAGGGAAATTTATTGTTAACCAATAAGAGACTGGTTTTTTCCGGTGGAAAACGTTCAACAAACATTCAGCTGAAAAAAGTCCTGTCTATCGATCCCTTAGATGATGGAATCGCCGTACGCAGAGAGGGAAAACAGAAAACAGAGTATTTTGTGGGCCTCAAAAACGGATATTTCGTGGTGAAAGATGAAGAAAAGACAACGTATCGATATCAGGTTAATGGGCAGGATTTGATGAATATTATTCTTGGGGTCGTTGAAGAGTAATTCCTTGGTGGCAAATGGACAACTAAATTGCCCATTATCTTAACAACACTACCACAAAAAATTTCTGCATGCGAGGGGAGGGATTCGAACCCGCGAACATCTACATGACTGGGCCCTAAACCCAGCGCCTTTGACCAACTCGGCAACCCTCGCACAGACACCTAAGAAATTGCAGTTCAATATTCGCGCTAACAATGTATAATCTCTTGTATCCTCAGGGAAGAATCAGGGAAGATTCAAAAAACAATCAAGGGAGAATACCAGGAAAAAAGAGAGACCAAAAAAAAGAGAATAATTCAGATATTCTCAAACGGGCGGACTTTCCATCCACCCATTCGCTTTTGCCCGCTTCATGATAACAATCAGCTCTCGTCCGACGGCAACCAGTAGCGCGAGAATGAGAGGCCCGATAACAAACCCGACAAGCCCCATGATCCACAGTCCGCCGAAGAACCCAATCCACATGATGACCGGATGGATGGACGCCCGCTTGCCCATCATAACCGGCCGGAAGAAGAGATCCGGAACCGCGCAGACGACCGGGTAACCGATGATGGCAATCAGGACAGCCCCCCGGTAATCCCCGGTCGCCAGGGCAAAAATCCCTAAAAAGATCATAATCAGGGTCGGACCGACGATCGGCACCAGCTGGAAAATGGCCACAACCAGAGACCAGAAGACGATATGCCCGTATCCCAGCACATAGAAGAATGGTATCGCCAGCAGAAAGGTGATGACCGATGTCGAGATATGAACGATATAAATGGAATACAGCGTATTCGTACTCATCTCCGTCATACGCCCGACAAACGACTTCAGGCCATCAGGGACGCAGGAGAGCAAGTCCCGCCAGATGCTTGCACCAAAGTAGATAAAGACGAATAATATGAGGAAAAATATGACTACCTTAAATATCACTGCGGTTATTCCGGACAGAACCGAAAAAAAACCTGACTGAATATTCTCCATATGAGAACTGATGAACCCCGCCACATCAATAGGGGGAGTGGTAACGATTCCCCCGGGAATCAACCCCATCCCAATGAGGGCGAGGTATATCTCGGTGATGATCCCCGTCAGGTAATCAGCATTTTCATATATAATGCCAATACTAAACGCCAACGCGCTGACAGCGACGCATCCGACAATAAACGTCACCAGAAATGATGCCACCTGTGCGTCCATGAACCGGTTAAACCACATCTTCAGAGGCATCACCACAATGGCAAGAGATATGGCAAGAATAACAACATCGAGAATCGGAACAAACGCAATAAATGTGACAATCAGCACTATTCCGATTATCAGGAGTGCGAGTTTGTCATGATCCGCAAAGGCATTTTTCATTATCTATGAAATCACTCTGCCCGACTATATACATACTGGCAAACCTCAGAACTGAAGCTATTCCATAATCAAATCTGCTACACTTTTGTGGTGTCACGGACATAGGTAAGCACATCATCAATTTGTCATGAAGCGGTTATTTTATTGTGACAATCGGAAATGTTAAACATATGAAAGTGTATCTGTTATTATTTGGAGTTAATAAATGCCAGGTTTGGTCATAAACATCATCATTGCCGCCGTTGTCAGCTGGATTATTTTTATTACCATAGATATTATATTTAAACTCCCGGAAAGAGGCGGAGTGAGCGGTGCTGATGCAATAGGCACGGCAATTGCAGCAAACAAGGGTTCGCTCAATGGCGGATTTATGATGGGAAACATCGTTTGTTCTCCGGATGCGTCGGCAGGGGTTCTCCTCGCTGCCTGCGGAGTGTTCGTCGCCGGTATCCCCGGCGGGCTCATCGCAGCCGTTATTGTTTACATCGGAAACAGAATCTGCAATGATCCCGGGTATGCGGGGTTTAGCGGTTCATTCGTTGCAACCTTTGTTATCGCCGGATTCGGCCTCATTGGCGTCACCCCCGATGCCTTTATCGCCGGCATGGTCATCGCCATTCTCACCATCCAGGGCATCTCCCACCGGTATGCCAGCCATCTTCTCAACA
>CAZBYH010000182.1:0-3680 GCA_964496155.1 uncultured Methanoculleus sp. | reverse complement strand
AGAGATTATGGATTATGTAATGGGCGTTGTGTTGAGCCAAGTTTTAAAGTACTGCTGTTGGGGGAATTTGTTCCCGGAGTGGGGATGGCAAACACACCCCTATTCAGAAATAGCATCCCGATAATTATTGACCCGTTCATCTGGTGGTTTGTACCTGTATGTTCCGCTGTTAACTGATCTTAAGGGTTAGGAGAGGTATGTGGTAAAAGTATCTTCAGGGGGGTGAATGCGTAGAGGCGTTTGATTGTGCTCATTTTACACGTTATCACTATTCATAAACGCTGTCTCTCTCAATTATTCACTATTTTACCATTTTTTTTTAAAACCTAATAAAGCCATAAATATCGCACCATAGACCAATGCCATAACTAATGCTCCCCAGATGCCTTCCCGTAAGTAACCAATGAAAATAAGAAAGATCAGCCCATCTAACGAAGCTGCATTTGTTGTAGGCATTGTATTCCTCCATTTACGTCTGCTTTAGTGATGATGAATATCACCCATGAGAAGAGTGCAACCTGTGGTTGTGTGGGATATCACGAGTGACATCCGCCTACCGACGATTGTGACCGATCTTACCCGTATGGATATCTGTGTGCCGGTGGTCCGGGTTTTTGTGCGGGGTCTTGAAGTTCTTACCCTTGATCCTGATCGGATTAGAAAGTCCAGTAAGTGCGCTGCCAATAATGAATATAATCGGAGTCTATGATATTAGGGAATTCTCTGCACGGTGATTTGCTCATCTGTTGGATAGGGGGATATCTGATGCTGAATTTTCTTCGGGGATGTGGATGGCAAACACATCCTTATTCAGAAACATTTTCAAGAATCTTTTCAATATTATCTACCTTTTTCCCGATTTCATCAATAGATATTCGCATCTGAGTGACGGTCTCCCTGAGGTCTGAGATCTCGTTTGGTTTTTCTGTGATGGCATCCAGATATTTTCCGACCTTTTTCATTGATTTGATGATAATAAATATCACCAGTGAAAAGATTGCAACCTGTAGTATGACATACACCGAGCCAAATAGTGGGGTGCGTATGTCAATAGCAAAGATTGGCCCGACAATTGCTACAATGCTGAGGATAAATATGGTGGCTAATGCTGCCACATACCATGATTCAATTCGTTTCTTTTCCATAATCTCACTCACGTTTTGCCTGTGTTAATCTCTCAAGGTTTAGGGTAAATTCGAATGGTTGTGCCCGGTAATACCGCCGGTGATACGGTAGTTCGCTACATCTGTGGTCAACGCCTTTCACGAGTCCGTGTTTCTCAGACTGTTTCAGGTAGATGACTACGAGAGGCCGCGAGATGTTGAGCTCTTCAGAGATTTCTCTCGCAAATTTTTCTTTATGGGCGATGGCTGCCAGTATGCGCAGTCGCTGTTCATTGCCAAGAAATCCGAGGATTCCTGCGATTTCCGGTAGGGTATGGGGGAGTCTATTCAATGGTGTTGAATTATTGTTACACCATCAAATACTTTTTTCCCCTCTCAAGTCACCCGGCCAGTGGTATGTGGTTTCAGTGTAGTGGTGCAGTTTGCTGGTAGGTGTGATATTATTCATTATATTCCCCAAAAATGGATGGATATTGGAAATATGTTTGTGAAGTGGATGTTGGACGAACGCTTTTAACGGATGACTGTAGAGTAACAATATCTATCACCCACGGGGTTTGAAAGAGGCGGATTAATGGAAGAAATTGGTATGGAAGACCTGAAGATTAGAAGGGAGTTGATTGAGGATCTCCTCGGTCGCCTTGTTCATCAGGAAGAGGAAGTTCGGGAGGCTGCGGTGGAGGCACTGGCAATGAGCACAGGAGACGAAGACTGGCGGGCAAATGAACTCATCCGGCAGGGGGGGATTGAGGTGGTTATTGATCTTCTCGATGACCCAAATCTGCATATCAGGGGTGCAGCCCTTGACATCATCATCGCCATTGCTTCTACGGGTGATGGGGAATCTCTCATTGGTAAAGGTGTGATTGCACGGCTTGATCCGATGCTTGACACCGATGATTCGGTGATAATGGATAAGGTGGTGAAGGCCCTCTGGCTTCTGGTGCCCGAGGTTGAGGATGTGGTGATGTCCAAATCGCAGGATGAATACTAAGGGTGAAGAATTTCTCATCCGGCGTTCTTTCAATCATTTTTCACTCTGTTGTAGGTTGCAGGCAGAAAATAGGTGGGCTGTTATTTTTTATTCACTATAAAGAGTGGTTTTCGTATTGTTGATGCGGATAGCCATAACTGTGTCAGCTGGCGGAATTTGAATAATTCCAGAGCTGCATGTTTCTAAATCCCCATAAAAAGGTTATAAAAATGAAACGAAGCCCCAGGAGGGAGTCGAACCCCCGACCTGCTGATTACAAATCAGCCGCTATACCACTAAGCCACTGAGGCGCTTTATACTATTGGTGCTCTGGGGTAAAAAAAGGTGACGATCTGATTTACCTTACTTTCACCATTTTTCTCCAATCCACAGCTGTTATTTATCCGTCGTAATCCGCAATATCTTCTACTTTTATATAAATGGACTCCGTCCTCCTCTTTCATCCTAATCTTTCTGCCACCTCACCCGCAGGTATCAGAAATGACATCTCTGCTATCAAACATCCATTCACGCAGTCGATCTTCTGCCAATATTCCAAATCCCTTTATCCCGTCAGGGTCAAAACAGTACACAATCATGGCACACCTGACTGTAGATATCGGAGGGAGACCTGGTCTGGACTGCCGGGGGTTCTGTAAATACTGTTACTTTAAGGGGATCCGCGCAGATGAGGAACCCGAGCCGCTAGGCTGTAAATACTGCATGCCCTTTTCAGTCGGGTGTGACTACTGCACCAACTTTGTCCGCGAACACTACACCGGATTCAAAGATCTCAGGGATGTGGCAGATGATGTGCTCGGCAATCTGCAGATGATGGACGGAGACCTGGAGCGTATCACCATATCGGGCGGTGGAGACCCATCCTGCTATCCGGAATTCGAAGACCTGATGGACCTTTTAGGCAGTATGGAGGTGCCCATCCATATCGGATACACCAGTGGGAAAGGGTTTGATGACCCCGCACTTGCTGACCGGATGGTGGAGCAGGGTCTCTCAGAAGTATCATTCACGGTCTTCTCGGTAAATCCGGAACTCCGCCGTGAGTGGCTAAAAGATCCGACACCGGAGGCCTCGCTTGCTATACTCGGAAAGCTCTGCCAGAAAATAGATGTCTATGCCGCGGCGCTGGTCATACCCGGGGTCAATGACGGCGGGGAGCTGGAACGCACCTGTCAGTGGCTGGAGGATAAGGGTGCAAAAGGCCTTATTCTTATGCGGTTTGCAAACCGGGAGGAAAACGGTCTTATTCTGAAAAATGCTCCCATTGTAAAAGGCCAACGGGTGCAGACCGTATCTGCCTTCCGTGAAATGGTAACAGATCTGAATGCACGCTATAATCTGCGCATTAATGGAACACCTCTCTGGGACCCGACCCTCGGGTCGCCGTTTGCCATCCTGGACGAACCTGAACTTCTGGAAAAACTCCCGCGTGTGCAGAAACGGGCGAGTTTAATCTCCGGTGCCATCGCTGCCCGTTATGTGCAGGAAGTGCTTGACGCCTGCGGAAACCAGTCATGGGTGCACAGCCCGAAAAAAGAGATTGCCTGCCTCATCACCCGCGA
>CAZBYH010000181.1:0-3688 GCA_964496155.1 uncultured Methanoculleus sp. | reverse complement strand
TGTGCTTACGCTTTTCTCGGGAGTCATTATTCTGCTGGCCCTAAATCCGTATACCGTCATATTTGCACGGCTTGTCGAGGGTATTGGTGCAGGGCTCTTTGTGTCCTGTGCCCTTTCATGGGTGAATTCGCAGCCGGATCATTCACGCCTCTCCGGCCTGTTTTTCGCAGGAATGAACGCAGGGCTTATCGCGGGACTGATGGGCACCGGCATCCTGAACGCATATTTTGGTCAGAACAGCGGGGTGATGCTCTTTACCGCATTAACGGTGCCACCTCTGCTACTCTCTTTTTTCATCCGGGATACAAACGCTGTGCTGACAAACGTTCTCACCCTGGTGCATACCGTCGCATGGAGGAACAAGTGGCTGTATTTTTCCTCGTTTATCCTCATCGGAATATCCGGCGTCCTTATTTCATTATATCCGGAATTTACGGATGAAAGCCCATTTCTTCTGGGTCTTGTTTTTGCTGCCATGAATGGGGGAACCATTTTTGCATCCCTTGTTGCGCCCCGTATATCGCTCAAGCCGATTCAGACGATACGTGTGGCATCCGTACTGGCAGGTGTTGCGGTGTTTTTGTCATTTATTGCGCCTACCTATGGAGGGATTTGGGCCGTATTTGTTCTGTTCGTTGTCGTGGGGGGCTTAATCGGATTTGTGTTTGTCGCACAGATGAACTACCTTGCCACGAGTGAGAAATTGCAGGGCACTGCGATTGGTTTGCTGACCGCGGCATCATACGGAGGGATGGCGGTACTGCCGTTTTTCTCCGGGATAGTGTCGGAAGTGTTCGGGTATGGTGTCGCCTTTTTGGTGAATGGCTTGTTATGCTTCCTTGTGGCGGTGACTATTGTTCGGTGTGGGTGTGCTTTGCCGGGGTCGGGTCGTCAGGGTGACTCCGGGTAGTTTTATTGGGTGGGGGCGTTTCGATCAAATCGGCTGAACTGTTTTGGCACGACAGGTGTGGCATCAATGCCGAAATAACCCTCCCCGTGACCCGGTGTAAATATTAGCAAAAAGGATCCGGTCTAAAGGTTTCTGAGAGTTTATCTGGCTTTTTGGACGGGTAATGTAAAAAAATCGTATTTATTCAGGTATACTATAAGTTATGTGGAGTATTTGTTCAGGTATACTATAAGTTTCGGATAAGATAAACCAAACTTTGACCCTCGACAGGATGAATTCAGGGACGAATTGGACGTTTTTCGCGGTGTTTTTGTTACCCGATAAAATGCGGCATTATTCTCAATTGTTTGATGAAATAACCCCATATCGTGGATTAACAAGGGCATGCAATCAACAGAGATATCAAGAGACCCTAGAGGGCGTCTTCGTGTGGGTTCGGCCCGCTCCGGCCGTCTGTCTTGGAAGGCATTTCCGGACATAAAATTAGATATAAACCATAATAAGAGCCAAAATGACACCATTTCTATAATATAGGTAATCTTTTCAAACGTTTTCAATCCAGATGGACCGAAAAACACACGATACACCATTCCCATACCGACAAACACTCTTACTCCTCGGTGTGCTCCCGTGGATACGATACGGTCATACCCGATGCAACGTTGGTATTATATGATCTCTCCACCAAATCCCTATTCATCAAGTGATCTAACAATGTCTGGTATTACCATCATGGTGCCTTTGGATATCGTTCAGGCACTCCGTCTCCCTCCTGACACGATTCAGGCTGAACTCCAACAGGAATTAGCCTTAGCGCTGTATCAACGTGGCGTCCTTTCTTCCGGGAAAGCATGTGATCTTGCAGAGCTAAACCGATGGGAATGGGAAGCGTTGCTTGGAGCACGAAAGATTCCCCGGCATTATGCAGATGATGAACTTGACCGGGATATTGCATATGCCACGAGCGGTCAGTAACTCATCACCTCTTATTCATCTCTCGGCAATTGGTCGCTTCAATCTGCTTTATCGTTTTTCGTCAGTGTATATCCCTCCTGCGGTATGGCGTGAAGTCGTGGAAGAGGGAGGTACGCGTCCGGGTGTAGCTGAGATCCGTCAGGCCCGCGATTCTGGTTTTATCTCTGTAAAAGAGCCTGAAAACACTGATTTGGTGCGGTTGCTCGAACAGGATCTGCACCGGGGAGAGGCAGAGAGTATCGTCCTGGCCCTTGAAACAAAATCAGATATACTGCTCCTTGATGAAACGGAAGCACGCCGAATTGCAGGAATCTACCACCTTCCGGTCACCGGAATAATAGGTATTCTGATGCAGGCAAAAAATGACGGTCAGATTGACTCACTGCAAGAGGAGATGAAGCAGCTGCGTATTCAGGGAGACTTTTGGATTCATGATTCACTCTACAGGCGTATTCTTGAATGGGAAAAGAAAAAGCTGTATAAAGAGTGAAATTCCTTTGCTGTGTTTCAGAAGGTTATAAAAACGTCTCGGGAAAATATCCATGTATTATCAATTGGTTACGGTTTACTGAGTTCACCACTCAGCGCTAAAAGCCCTGACCGTGATCAACCTCTCAAACAACTCATTTCGTTCCTTTCACCTCTTTCACCGCCTGTGATGCATAACTGAACAACGCCGTTTCCCCATCCGCGAAAGCCATTGCCCCTCTTCCCTCAACCCGGACTCCAGATACTTCGGCGGATGAGGACAGAGTATGCCATCGCGGTTCAGGGTTTCCGCAATCAGGTTGAGAATATCTATCCATGTGCCATATTCCCCTGGCCATGCCTTCTGATCTGGGGAATATGCCACCTACCCTCCGAGAGGAAAACAAACAATTCAAGGAGGTGATAGCGGCCCCCACATTGAGTATCTCCCGTTCCAAATACCCGGACAAAGCGTGTATCGATTGCCCCAAATATCTGAGGAACCGCAAAGTGGAGTATCTTACTGCAATAGGTAGGCCCAAAACCGCGAACCTGACAACCAAGGATACACACCGCGTTCTCAGGCTCTTTCTTTAGCCAGAAGACTGGCTTGCCATCGGCATAAAGAGGTATTTTGATCGGATTCGGGCGGGAGATTTGCTTGGTATTGGGAAGACTCCTCCAGTTCGCAATTTCAATCAAATGAGTTTTATTGAGCGAATATACCATCGCTGCCTGTGAGCATATTTTTTCCAGACGAAAAAGATCGGGAAACCCTTTTTCCCAGGTGTCCCCTTTCCACGTATATGACTGATAAAGTGCAGGCATATCATGGTCTCACAGGAATCGGGTAATCGTATCATGGTGAGAGGGTGAGGGTGTCATGGCAGTGTCCTGAATGAAAAGTCGAGGAGGAGAATGATAAAGGTGTTGGAAAATTGCCGTAAATCAAAGAGTGGTCAGAATTATTAATAGAAGATTACATGTCCTACCATACCAATCTGAGGGAATTAGTTTCGATGAGCATTTTACACCATTCATAACCATACATAAATCTGATAGGTGTCCACTTCCCAGCTTCAAAACCATAGAGAACCATCACGAACCAAAGAGAAAAATAAATACAGGCTCCCCAAAAATATCCCAAAATGCATCGCACCACCCCTCCCCATCCACCAATATCAAACCCAACCACCCGCGGATAATCTCCAAAAATGGTAAGACTTTATAGCTCCTCTGACGCATAATAATGAAGCAGAATATTTCATCCAAGAGATATACACTGGAGAAGAATCATGGGAAAGGGAACAGTAATTCTTGCATTTTCCGGAGGCC
>CAZBYH010000180.1:0-3702 GCA_964496155.1 uncultured Methanoculleus sp. | reverse complement strand
ATGCCGAAGTTCTTTACCAGCACATCCAGAACCGCGGGTGAGACAAATGCGGGGAGTGTTGGCCCGAGGGCGATATCTTTCACCCCGAGGTGCAGGAGCGAGAGAAGCACAAGGACGGCTTTCTGTTCATACCATGCAATATTGTATGCGATAGGGAGGCTGTTCAGGTCGGTTTCAAAGGCCTTTGCAAGTGCCTGTGCGATGACAACGAGCGAGTAGCAGTCATTGCACTGTCCTGCATCAATGACGCGGGGAATGCCGCCGATGTTGCCGAGGTCGAGATTATTGTAGCGGTATTTGGCGCATCCTGCGGTAAGGATGACGACATCTTTTGGGATTGCCTGTGCGAACTTCGTATAGTATTCACGTTCTTTCTGCCGTCCGTCACAGCCGGCCATCACGACAAACTTCTTTATCTGGCCTGCTTTAACCGCACCAACAACGACGTCTGCAATGGAGAGCACTGCATGGTGAGCACATCCGGTGATGAGTTCATCGGTGTAGCCGTTGCCGGTTACGCTGATGTCTTTTGGTGGGTTGCAGGTCTTTGCATGAGCAATCATGGCAGAGAAGTCTTTCGGGCCATCTTCCACATCCGGGATGTGTTTCACGCCGGTAAATCCTGTTGGGCCGGTGGTGTAGACGCGGTCTGCATAGGACTTTGCGGGTGGCACGAGGCAGTTGGTGGTGACAAGGATGGGGCCGTTGAAACTCTCAAACTCCTTTTTCTGGTGTGGCCATGAACCGCCGTAATTCCCAATCAAATGCGAGAATTTCTTGAGCACCGGGTAGGCGTGTGCCGGGAGCATCTCTCCGTGGGTGTAGACGTCTACCTCCGTTCCTTCTGTCTGGATGAGGAGCTCATGGAGATCCTTTAGGTCGTGACCGGTGACAAGAATGCCCGGTTTAATACCGGGTTTGGTGGCAACAACGGTGATCTCTGGGTTCCCATACGCTGTTGTGTTTGCACTATCGAGTGCTTCGAGGACGGTAACGCCCCATTCGCCGCATTTCAGGACCATTGCGACCATCTCATCAACGGAGAGATCCTCAAGGGTGGATGCAAGTGCATCTTCCATGAACCCGGTGATGCCGTCGTTGTGGTACCCGAGGGCGACAACGTGGTAGTAGTAAGCGCCAATTCCCTTCAGACCGTATACTAAAAGTTCCCGAAGAGATCGAACATCCTCGTTTTCGGTGGTGAGTACACCGGTTTCTTTGCCTTTCTGTATTGCATCATCTATGGATGTGGGTTTCCAGGTGCAGGCGTCATGGGTGCATCCGCCTGCGGGGAGTGCGTCCCGGATAACGATGGCGTCTAAGATGAGGGCGTAGATGCGTTCATTATCAAAGTTTACGTTGGTGAGCGCCGTAAAGAGGGACTCTCCAATGAGGGGCCCTGCTGCGGGGTTCGCTTTCCCGGTCTTTCGTGCGGCAATATTTCTCAGGGCAAGTCCCTTGATGGTGTAGATCAAACAGTCCTGAAGTGCTGCGGTTGACTCTTCCTTGCCGCACATTCCCAGTACAGTGCATCCGCTTCCCTTTGCGGCCTCTTGACATTGATAACAAAACATTCTCTTCACTCCTTCGTATATTTATGATACAAGATATCTTATTGATACTATGGTATAAATAGAAGGGAGTTTCTCATACTATACCATGCACCCGGACTGCACGGTCTACAAAACGACACAGTATCTGACGAAAAAATGGGCGGTTTTGGTACTCTTTGAGCTCTATAAGGGTGATAGCTATACACGGAGATTCTCTGAACTGAAAGATGCTCTTTCAGGGATTACGTCAAAAGTGCTCTCCCAGAGACTCAAAGAACTGGAGGAAGAGGGGCTTGTGGGGAAGCGGGTTGATGCAGACCATTTCCCGGTAAAAAGTGAATATTATCTGACAGAGAGCGGGCTTGGGTTGATTGAGGTCATAAAGCATCTCAAGCAATGGGCCCTGACGTATAAGATTGACAATATCGACTGCGGCAACCAGAATTGTAAGGATTGTATATTATAGCCGTTTGGCATTATGGATTTGGATGGAATATTATTCCCCCATTTCAATCTTAATCTCGGTTTAAGGTAAAATTCATCCTTTATCCTGGATTTAATTCTGCTTGTCCGGAGATGTTAGCGTCTAAAAATACCGTAAATCAGCCGTTTGCAGGTCTTTCTTTATTTCTGGCAATCAGAGTAGCGCAAATGGCGTTTTTTCGACACAATGTATATATCAGGGGAGAAGGAATGGGGACGCATTCCAACCATCTGAGGGAGACATATGAAAATTATAACAAACATCGGTATGCACGAAGGTTTGACCTTCATTGAGGGATGTCCTGACTCCGGGATTGAATTCGATGAGGGTATGCAGGAAGGGACGTCGGGCACTCTCATAAAAAGCGAACAAAACTTTCCTGCCCCTGTCGTACCACTAAAGAAGAGATGAATTGAAATGATTGAATTACTGCCGGAAAGCCACGAGAGTCTGGTTGGTTTCCGGTTCATCGGTGAAATTAGAAGTGACGATTATGCGAAAGATTTCATGCCGCCACTGCGCCGGGCCATAAAGGAATATGGGTTGATACGTCTGTTTGTTGATATATCTGACCTCCAGAGTGAAGGTATCGGGGCAATGGACGATGATGTAAGGGAAGATTCACGACTCCTTTACATTGAGCGTCAGGCCATCGTCGGTGATGAGGAATGGGAACGGAAACTGAACGATGTTGACCATTTCTCCCTCTTCCCGAATAGTGATGTCAGATTCTTCCAAAAGGATCGTGAGCAGGATGCATGGGGTTGGATCCTTGAAGGAATGCCGCAGATACGAAAAATGCAGATGGCATTTCAATAATCTCATTTTTCCGGTTCCTGAAGCGTTTTATCCCATGAAAACAAGGGGATAATGAAGGGCCACGATTATTTATCCCCCCTTTTGCAGGTGATCCGTGAAAATAGGATATCCATGTATTAATGAGTCGCTCTCCTGCCGGAGCAGCCGGACGTTTCGTCTTCGTTCCTATTCCGATGAGCGTCTGCTCTCAACTGTCGCGGGAAATCTCGACTGCCTTAAAGAGATTCTCCGGTATAATACCGATCACGGGATTCTCTTTTTCCGCATTTCATCAGACCTCGTTCCCTTTGCCTCGCATCCTGTCTGCACGGCAGACTGGCAGGAAAACTCCCGTGCCGAGTTCGCCGCCATCGGATCATACATCCGTGACGAGGGGATGCGGATATCGATGCACCCGGACCAGTTTATTCTCCTTAATGCAAAAGACCCGGATATCCTCAATCGGAGCATTGCCGAACTCGCCTATCACGCAGCAGTGCTCGACCTTCTCGAACTTGATATGACAGCAAAGATTCAGCTGCATGTCGGCGGTGTCTACGGCGATCGAAAGGCGAGCATTGACCGGTTTATTGACCGGTATCTCAATCTCGATGACGTGATACTCCGCCGTCTGGTGATTGAGAATGACGATGTTAGGTTTTCGGCCCGCGACTGTCTCCAGGTACATGCAGAGACCGGCGTACCAATCATCTTTGATACCCTGCATCATCGGGTTAAGGCCTCGTATGAGGAGTCGGTAGAGGAAATATATCCGGACGTGGCCGCCACGTGGAAGTCCGATGATGGGATACCGATGGTTGATTATAGCACGCAGGAGCTGGGTGGGCGGCCGGGGAAGCACGCGGC
>CAZBYH010000179.1:0-3727 GCA_964496155.1 uncultured Methanoculleus sp. | reverse complement strand
TTGATGATAATTCTGTCATCCAGGAAGATGCCGACCACCGCAATGCAACCCACAAGAAGGATCACCCCTACCGGATGCTTCGCAACCCATCCCGCCACTTTTCCGAGAAAAATGTCATAGCGCTCCATCAGGGGCATCTTGTTTCCCTTGCCGTTTTTGTGAAGTTTCAGATCCATCGGCCGGTAATTCACCAGTTTTCCAAAGGTGGGGACGACTACAAGCGCACAGATATAGCAGGAAAGAACACCGACCACGCAGATGATAGCAAAGTCCATCACCATCGGAAACGGTGACATGGTAAGCGCGATGAAACCAAGTGAGGTGGCGACCATTGCGATGGCAACCGCACTGCCTGACTGGGTGATAGTGGTATAGACTGCTTTGTCAATGGATCCTCTCCGCACCTCCTCATCGAACCGCGTCTGGAACTGAATGGCGTAATCGATACCGATACCGATCATCACCGGGAAGGCAGCTATCACCATCATACTGAGCCCGGTGCCTGTTGCACCCATCACACCAAAGGAGACGAGGACACCCAGCGCCACAATTCCTACCGGCAGGAAACGGTAGCGGACATGCCCGAAGAGAAAGGCCATCGCAATGACCATCAAGAGCATTGCAAGACCAATCAGCATACCGGTGGATGTCCCCATTGACACCATCATCTCATCAGCGAATGCTGCTGAACCTGTAACCGTCACAGAAATTCCGGGTGGTGGAGAATGACCTGCCACTACCGAACGAATATTGTGGAGGGCGGCGGTGGCAGCGGATTGAGAGAGTCCTGGTTGCACAACCACCTGCATCAGGGTCATGGTACCGGTCGTCGAGGCACCGGGGACGATGTCTTTATGCCGGTCAACAAAGCTTTTTATCTCAGCTTCAGACCCGGGAATGACCCCGCCGTTATACATATCAACCAGATTGATGACACTCGATACCGAGACCACCTGATATTCATTTTCGATATCCTCTGAGAGAACCCGGAGATAATCCAGCGTCTGGGGCATATAGACCGCATCACCCTCAAACATGAGAACGACAGAATTTGAGCTGTACGTTTCCTCATAGTGTTTGATGAGAGAACCTGATGGTGTAGTGATGTCCACATATGTCTCGGTACCGGTCTTCATGGTGACACCGGACGCAAAGAAGATCATCACCAGGATCACGCCAATGACTACTGCTGCTACAGACTTTGGGTGGTTAATTATGGAATTGGCCAGAACGGCAAATGGTGACTGCATGCTATCACTCAGTTTTACTATGGTTACTATAGGTGTTTGTTCAGGAGATCCACAGATGCATGGGCGGGCCGAACCATCCGGCATCAACTGTTGTTACTTAAGAAACAACAACGTCTGAGATATTAAAAGGTGCACACCATGGCAGTATAACCGGGGAATAGTGTCCAAATGATGAGGACCTTATGAAAAGCAGGGAATACCGGAACATCGAATAATTGAGCAGCAGGATCGGGATTTCATTGCAGGCAGCACGAACGATAACGTATCCTGTAGATTACCGAAGCGCGGATAAAACGGCCAGTAATGTGTCGTTCTGCTGTCAAAAGATCAGTGATGAGGGGCCATTTCTTGCCCACATCACATCTGCTTGCCTATCTATACCTCAATTAATACAAAACCAATATTCATCAATCTACCGTAACATCTCATGGAACGGTCAATCATTGACAGATCAGGGTTTAATTCTGTTTCAATTCCGGAATGACACCCACGGTGTGTTCTGGCTATCATATACCCCCGCTGCCTGAAACACGCTTCGATACAACGATATAAACCAGGCAGCAACTTCTTTTCAGAGAAGAGAATTCAGCAGATCAGCGTGATATATTATGACAATCCGGCACCTATTTCACCGATTACCCTTTCACCCCGCAGACCACTCCTTTATGGTAGCGGGAATACGGACACACTATATGCATGGCAAAGCCGCTCATACGACCCGCAATATGGTTGTATTTTATTTACTTAAAGGGGGTAGAGGCATCTGAACGTCCTTCATACCGCCGACTGGCACCTCGGCATGACCCTCTGCGGACGCCGCCGGGACGCTGAGGCAGAAGCATTTCTCACCTGGCTAACAGGTGTCATACACCAGGAGGAAGTTGACCTCCTCCTTGTGACCGGAGATATCTTTGATAACGCCACCCCGTCTGCCCGGTCCCAGACACTTTATTACCAGTTTTTGACCGCAGCATCAGCAGCAGGCTGCCATCATATCATCATCACAGCAGGAAACCATGATTCTCCCGCATTCCTTGAAGCGCCACAGGAGATCCTCGCAGCCCTCAATATTCATGTCGTGGGAACGGTGGGCGAAGGAAGGCCGGGAGCCACCTTCCTTCTGAATACAGCGGACGGAAAACCGAGCCTTATCGTAGCTGCGGTTCCCTATCTCCGTGACAAAGATATCCGGCGATCCGTACCTGGAGCGTCCAGTCAGGAGCGGGCGGACCGGATGAGAGAGGGCGTACGAACCCTGTATCGTGAGGCATGGGACAGAGCCTGTGCCGTGCAACCCTCCACCGGGCCAACAGTGCCGGTGATCATCACCGGACATCTCTTCGCCGCCGGGGGAACGACCATCGACGGCGACGGAGTCCGTGACCAGATCGCAGGTTTCATTGAACGGGTCGGTGCGGATATTTTTGCAGAAGAGGCCGCTTATGTAGCCCTCGGTCACCTCCATGTCCCACAGACCGTGGCAGGCATTGAAACCATACGCTACCCCGGATCTCCGATACCGGTCGGATTCGGAGAGGCAGAGCAGCAAAAGGAAGTGGTTCTTGTAACCACCGCACCAGGAATGCCTGCTGTCGTGCGTTCAGTATCCGTCCCACAGTTCCACCGGCTCGCCACCATTCAGGGAGACCTTCCGACAATCCACCGCAAGATGCAGGATCTCAAAAAGGCCGGCCGTCCGGCCTGGGCCGAGGTGATATACACCGGTGCCGCTATTCCGGGTGACCTGATGGGAGAGGTGTCTGCCATGGCAGAAGGGTCAGGAATTGAGATCCTGAAGGTGAAGGATGCCCGGCTCGTATCTGCGGCACTTTCAGCATACCAGTCCTGCGAAGAGCTTGCAGAACTAACAGAGACCGAGGTATTTGAACGGTGCATGGAAACAGCAGAGGTTCCCCCCGACCAGCAGGAGCAGTTGATGGCTTCCTTCCGGGAGATCCTCAGGAATATGGACACCGATGAACCCGGCGGAGGGAAAGAAACATGAGAATCCTGAAAATTCGGCTGACAAATCTCAACTCGCTTGTCGGAAGCTGGGAGTTTGATCTCACCGGCGACGCCTACACCGCAGACGGGATATTTGCGATAACGGGACCAACGGGCGGCGGAAAGACAACCATTCTGGATGCCATGTGCCTCGCCCTCTATGGGTGCACACCCCGGCTGAAAACCATCAGCAAATCAACCAATGAAATTATGCACCGTCAGGCAGCGGAATGCAGTGCTGAGGTAGAGATTGAAGCAGCGGGCGGGATATACCGGTGCACATGGTCACAGGACCGGGCGTATGGTAAGACGGAAGGTGCACTGCAAACGCCGCATCACGAGATCGCCGATGCACTAACCGGAAAGGTTCTCACCACACGGAAACGTGAGGTAGCAAAACGGGTCGAGGAGCTGACCGGCATGGACTACGACCGGTTTACCCGTTCAGTGATGCTCGCACAGGGTGATTTTGC
>CAZBYH010000178.1:0-3738 GCA_964496155.1 uncultured Methanoculleus sp. | reverse complement strand
CCTCTGCCGAGGCACCACTTCCCTGTGCAAGAGACGGTTTCCCGCCCCCTTTTCCCCCAAGCATGCTGCACACCTCGCGCACAATCTCACCGGCATTTACCTCCTCAACACCAGAGGCAACCACCACATGCACCCGGTCGCCAACACCTGCAAGAAGGGCAACGCCTCCTTCATTTGCATATGCGGTTGCCATCGAAACGACCTCTTTCGGAGAGGCAGTAAGCGTATGCACCATGACAGGGATGCCTCCAATCATCTCAACCGGAGCATTTGTCATCTCCAGTTCAGCGATCTTCTTTTGCAGACGTTCGATATCCTTTCTCTGTTCCTTCCATTCGGTGAAGAACCGGTCAACCGACGA
The DNA here is from genome assembly GCA_964496155.1 of uncultured Methanoculleus sp. Classification (GTDB taxonomy): domain Archaea; phylum Halobacteriota; class Methanomicrobia; order Methanomicrobiales; family Methanomicrobiaceae; genus Methanogenium. Next base: position 3,377 of record CAZBYH010000178.1, on the reverse strand, counting down.
GGGGAGATTCTCCCGCTGGACACTCATAGTCGCAACTGATACATCAACCAGCCCTTCCATCCACTGGTTGTATGCAACAGCAGCCATACCCGCACAGAACTCAAGGCGTTCAATACCATCCTGCACATGCTCCAGACGGATAATCCGTACGGATCCAATCTGACCGGTGTTCGTGCAGTGGGTGCCGGCACAGGCCTGCACATCGCCTGCCACTCGCACGATACGAATACGGGCACCCGGTGGCACACCACCCTGATAGAGGTCAAACCCATACTTCTGCTCCGCTGCGGTGCGATCCTCCCAGCCGGTGTTCACCAGAACGTCCTTCAACACCAGCCGGTTTGCGGCATCCTCAATACGCCTAAGTTCCTTGTCGCTGATGTGACGGAAATGCCGGATATCAATGCGTGAACTCGCGACTCCGTTCTGAGAACCGGCCTGATGAATGTGCGGGCCAAGCACCTCTTTTGCGGCACGGAGCAGAACGTGGGTTGCGGTGTGATGCCGCATCATCGTCTTCCGGCGATCTTCATCCACGGATCCTTTCACATGTTCACCGCGTTTGAGAGATTGGCCAGTGATATGATGCAAAATGACATCGCCGACCTTTACCACATGGTCAACCATGCTGATGCCCTCTTCTGAGACAATTTTACCAGTATCTGCCAGCTGACCGCCACCCTCCGGATAGAAGAGTGTCTGATCAAGGAGCAGATACTCATCAAGCTGGTCAAGCACAATTGCATCAAAATCGGTCGCCTGAGGCAGATCGTAATAGAGCATCTTCGTGGGAGCCATCGCCTCAACTCTCTCCCGGATTGCCGCATACGGATCCTCTACATTCTCGGAATCATCAGATTCCGAATGCACATCTGCAATCAGAGAGTAGAAATTATCCGGCAGGTCAACAGCCGCACCCTCTTCCTTTGCAATATCCCGTACAATCTCGGGCGGAATGCCATGCGAGTCATAGAGCATAATCAGCTCATCAAGAGGGATGGGCAGATTCTTTTCGTTATAGGATTTTGCTATCCTCTGAACAATCCTGCCGCCACGTTCCATCGTGACGGCATATTTCTCCTCTTCATTTTTAACGATCTCCCGAACGACACCGATCTCCTGTTCAAAGGAGTTGATGCCGATCTTCTCCATCTGGTATTCAATGATATCAGAGAGATTCTCCTCCATGCCAATCTCATTCATCATCCGCAGAGTGCGCCTGAGTACCAGACGGGCAAGGTAACCCTCCTGTGCATTCGACGGCACAATACAGTCGCCGAGCATGTAAGCAAGACAGCGGGTGTGGTCAGCAATCGCATAGACGCGCTCGATAGGAGAGATCACATCCTGCAGTACCTGGTATGACACACCGATAATATCCGCAACCTTATTTCGCATCTCATGGAGATTGGAACCGGTGATATCCATGAGTCCTGCATATTTTGCATTCAGCGCGAGGATACGGGTAAAGTCAGAGTTATTGAGGAGATGAGTAAGGTTTGATGAATCCATCAGCCGGCCGATCAGTTCAGGGAAGATTGCATCATAGACCGTAGGACTCCCCTGTGATGCCCATACCATACGCTCCAGACCGTATCCCGTGTCAACAATTCGCAGATCCATCGGGTAGTACGGAACGCCTTCCATATCTATCGGCGGCCTGCCGTTGTCACGCTTCGTCATGCTCATAAAGACAAGGGTGGCCACTTCAAGCCCGCCAATGAGCACCTCAACACTGGGACCGGCATTGCCACCTCCCATCCACGGATGCTCCTTGTAGGTCACCTTGTCCAGGTCAGCACCGATGGATGCAAGGAACCGGTCACACAGGCTGACGGTCTCATCCTTCCAATAGATCTCATGTTCATCCGTGTTGAACGCATGATGCGCCATCATCTCAAAGGTGGTCAGATGGCGGCCAGAGCGTCCCACCGAATCAAGATCATTGAGTCTGATGCAGGGCTGGGATATCGTCAGAGGGTTTGCGGGCGGGGGTACCTCACCACTGGTCACAAACGGCTGAAAATCCGCAATGGATGCAATGGTCAGATAGATATCATCACGCCAGCGGGCCGCAACCGGATAACGTTTGATTCTGGTGTGACCATTCTGTTCAAAAAAACTCAGAAATGCTTCACGCATCTCGTCCAGAGTATGAGGGGGAAAAACAGGGTTATTGATGAACGAATACGGTTCACAGGGTGCATCGCCACAGTTGTCACGCTCAGGATCACGTGTCCAGAACGCTGAACCGCAGGCTTTGCATATTTTCCTGACCAGTCCGTTCTCTTTGAAATATTCAAGCTGATATTCTTCCTCGAGCATAGGTAATCACGGTAACCTGGTATAATAGTCGCCACGGGATCTCATATAGTGTTTGTTTCTTGCGTTTTTCATATCAGATCCTGATACCATTCATCACGCTGTACAACCGTCCCAAGCGCTTTTGCCGTCCGTAACGCAAGAATATGCCAGCACTGCAACCCCCGGTAGGTGAAATCACCACAGGTGCAGAAATGGTCGTCCACCACATAGGTGCCAGTGGCTCCAATCACTACACAAAAGTCCCGGTACTGTAATACCCGTTCGTCTTTGGCGGCCAAAACCGCCTTCTCTCCTTTAATGCCGTAGAGACGGCAGACCTCTGCGATCACCCCTCCCTCGTCACTGTCGCCCATCGGTCTGCACCATATCAGGAATGTCCTCAAGAAACATCCATCCCATTCGTTCTGCAAGCATCCGCATCCCCGGGGCTTCGGTGGCATAATGGGTGGATTCAATGAGAGATATTCCCGACGAGCGCTGCACACTGTGCTTGAGTTCAGATGAGAGGAATGCCTCTGCCCCCTTCGCCTCTGCCTCATCGATAAGGTCGGTACAGAATCCGGATCCACCGGCAACGGCAAGACGGCAGGGGACAGGCACATCTCCATATATCCGGAGGGGTGAAGCCAATCGGTCGGCCACTTCATCGAGCGGAATGCTGAGGGTGCCGATGACACCCAGCGAAAGGGGTTCCACTTCCGTGAGGTGAAGCAGCTCTGCCAGTGCATCATTGATACCGCCCGGTGCATGGTCAAAATTGGAGTGCATGACATAGACGTTGAGCCCTCCGCCAATGGCTGCCCCAATTATTTCTTTCGATTCGCCGCCGATACGGGTGAGGGGATTCCATAGGGGCGTGTGATGCACGACAAGCATATCCGCTCCCTTTGCAACCGCTTCCCTGACAACGAGGAGGGTCGCATCAAGAGCGCAGCACACCGAATTCACCTCATCGTGCCCTTCAATAATACGGCCGATTCTGCCACCATCATACTCTTCTGCAAGCTCCGGCGGTGCAATCTCTTCAAGTATTGCAATAAAATCAGCAATCT
>CAZBYH010000177.1:0-3740 GCA_964496155.1 uncultured Methanoculleus sp. | reverse complement strand
GACAATTTTGCACACGGCATTGGCGATGATGAACTCTCCTATGAGCAGATTCTCAATTGTGCACGAGCCAACACAAAAAAGACGGAAATGATACTTGAACGAATCATCACACGAATCGGGTGAGAAATGACAGAAACAATCGACGGATACGAGCAGAACAGAACAAAGTTCATTCAGAATGCACAGGTAGACGGAAAACCACAGGACATCTTTATCGATGCGACGGGAGTCATCCAGGCAGTTGGCCCCGATATCAGAAAAGAGTTCCGTGGTCGGGCAGAATGCATCATCGATGCCTCAGGGATGGTCGCCATCCCCGGACTCGTGAATACCCATACCCATGCTGCAATGTCTCTTTTGCGCGGATACGCAGATGACATGCACCTTCAGGAGTGGCTTTCAGAAAAGATCTGGCCTCTTGAAGCGCACCTCACGGGAGAAGACGTCTACTGGGGCACAAAACTTGCCTGCATTGAAATGATCCGCTCTGGCACCACGGCATTTAATGACATGTATTTTTTCATGAATGATGCCGCCCGTGCCGTGGATGAAGCCGGAATTCGCGCAACCTTCTGTCATGGGTTCATCGATTTTGACAGCCCCGAAAAGCGTGAGGCAGAGATCACTGCAACGAAAGATCTCGTCCGTCACATTAAGTCACAGGAGAACCCGCGATTGAAGGCCGCCGTCGGGCCGCACGCACCCTATACCGTATCACGCGAAGGGTTGGAGTGGTGTGCTGAATTTTCAAGAACAGAGGATATCATGCTGCACATCCATCTCAGTGAGACTGAGAGCGAGGTAGCCGGGTGCATAGAAAAACACCAGATGCGGCCCGCTGCCTTCCTTGAAACGTGTGGATGCCTCACAGAGCGCACCCTTGCCGCACACTGCTGCTGGCTTGACGATGAGGAGTGCAAACTCCTGGGGAGCCGCGGAGTGAGTGTATCACACAACCCTTCCTCAAACATGAAACTCGCCGTGAACCGGGCACTCCCGTACGGGGCGCTCAAAGAGGCCGGCGTAAATATCACCCTCGGAACCGACGGATGCTCTTCTAACAACAATCTGGATATGCTGGAAGAGATGAAGTTTGCTGCTCTCCTGCAGAAGTTCTTCTGGAACAGCGATACCCTGCTTCCGGCGGAGGAAGCACTCGCGATGGCCACCACAAACGGTGCAAAAGCGCTGGGCATCCCCACAGGAGCTATTCAGGCAGGACGCCCGGCAGATATCGTGTTCATCGACGCAAAACATCCCACAATGATTCCCATGCACAACGGTGTTTCAAACATCGTGTATTCCTGCACCGGAGGGGCCGTTGATACCGTCATCTGCGACGGCAGGATTCTGATGACGGACAAATGTATTCCCGGTGAATTTGAAATCTTAGAAAAAGCACAGGAGATCGCAACAGATCTCGTTACCCGGGCAAAAACCCCGCAATAACTGCAATATTGGCCCGTCTGCCGAAGAACCGGCAAACCTTTTCTTATTTTCTCCTGATGAAATTGTCCTGAAACGTCAGGGAAAACGTGATACGGGTATCATCTGAAATTTTTAAAAATGACGGTAATGGATACCGGACATAAAAAAAGGATTATGCAGTTTCAATCTCTGCTTCGTTTTCAAGGCCCAGTTCTTTGATAGAGATCTCCCGCATCTCCATCTTCCTGATCTTCCCGGTAACAGTGGCAGGGAAACCATCTACGAATTTAACATAGCGTGGCGTCTTATAGCGTGCAATCCGACCGTCACAGAATGCTCTGACTTCGTCTTCCGTCATCTCAAACCCGTCATGCACTTTAATCCATGCCATGAGTTCTTCGCCATACTTCTCATCCGGCACACCGATGATATACACATCCTCGATCTTTGGATGCGTGTGGAAGAACTCCTCAATCTCACGGGGATAGATATTCTCTCCGCCACGGATGACCATCTCCTTTATTCTTCCGACAATCCGCACGTATCCCTCTTCATCCATCGTGCCGAGGTCACCAGTATGGTTCCATCCGTCTGCATCAATCGTTGACCGCGTTCCACTGGGATTGTTGTAATAGCATTTCATCACCACATACCCCCGCGCACAGATTTCACCAGGCATGCCCCGCGGCACAATCTTTTGTGTCTGTGGATCAACGATTTTGATCTCCACATGCGGGAATGCCTTACCGACAGTCGATACACGGCGTTCAATCGGGTCGTGTGTTGTTGTCATGGTCACCCCTGGCGAAGTCTCCGTCTGGCCATACACAATGACAACATCGGTCATATTCATCTTTTGGGAGATGGCCCGCATGTACTCTGTCGGACAGGGCGAACCGGCCATAATTCCTGTTCTCAGGGTATCATACTTGTATTTGGTGAAGTTCGGATGTTTGAGCTCAGCAATAAACATCGTTGGAACCCCATGCAATGCCGTGCACTTCTCTTCCTGAACGGTCTTCAACACCGCTTCGGCATCAAATGTCGCAGATGGCAGGATCATGGCTGCACCATGCGTGATACACGCCAGATTTGAGAGCACCATCCCAAAACAGTGATAAAAGGGCACGGGGATGCAGAGCCGGTCATCGCTCGTAAACGACATCCCTTCCCCGATACAGAAGCCATTATTCAGCACGTTGTGGTGGGTGAGAACCACACCCTTCGGGTATCCCGTTGTGCCTGACGTATACTGAATATTGATGGGATCGTCAAACGAGAGGGACTCTGCGCGTTCATCAAGTTCATCCGGACTGACATTCTTCCCTTTTTCAAGTATTTCATCCCACGTAAACATACCATTATAGGGGATATCCCCCATGAATACCACATTGCGAAGGAACGGGTACTTCTCACTGGATATCTTGCCCGGTCTGCTTTCAATGGCTTCCGGACATGTTTCATAAAACATACCGACATAATCCGATGACTTGAATCTGCCCTGCAGAATAAGCGTATGCACCTCTGCCTGTTTCAGCGCATAATCCAGCTCAAACGTACGGTACGCCGGATTGATATTGACCATAATAGCGCCGATTTTGGCGGTGGCAAACTGAACAAGAAGCCACTCTGCATAATTCATTGCCCAGATAGCAACACGGTCTCCTTTTTTGACGCCAATTGCCATCAGACTGCGCCCAAGCATCTCTACACGAGCATTAAATTCTGCATATGTCCAGCGGATCCCCTGTTCGACAGCGACAACGGCCTCGTTATCGGGATATTTAGCGACGGTCAGGTCAAGCATATCTCCAATTGTCATTCCTATCAGAGGAATATCAGAGATACCGCTGGAGTAGCTGTGCCGATTCATTACAACAATATCTTTCCTTATATCTACTTATGAATCGCGATCGCAATCACAATTCTTAATACGCAGGGCACCGACATTATTGTGCAATCCTGTAGGGGTCGTGGCCTAGTTCGGCATGGCGATGGGCTCCAGCGGTCTTTGCGTATGATGAACAATGGGTCTACTGAAAACCTGATGATGACCCGTTGGAGCACTGATGCAAATCGTGCTCACGCATGTCGGAGACACCCGTCGATCGTGAGTTCAAATCTCACCGACCCCACTTTTTGAGAGTGTTTTTATTAGCCTACATCAAATCTATACTAGCTTAGGAGACATTCATGTATCTTATAGGAGAATCACTCGAGGGCGAAGGCATTGAACTTGCCCACATCGATCTTATGATCGGTGATAAAAACGGACCGATTGGCACTGCATTTGCCAATGCGATGTCCCAGTT
>CAZBYH010000176.1:0-3771 GCA_964496155.1 uncultured Methanoculleus sp. | reverse complement strand
GTTATCTCCGCGTCCGCCTTTGAAAATTCCCCGGGATAGAGACTTTCATTGGTTGCGATAAATTCGGAGACTTCTTTTAAGATCTTCCCCCGATTCTGTCCAAAACCCGAGAGGCTTTCAATGACATCCTCAAACCCTTTCTTTAATGACCGGAGATTTTCTACCGGATACTCAATTACGTGTGAATCCGCAAATATAAAGCCCGAATAATCTTTTTTTGCATCAACTATGGCTGATATGTCTGCTGTGGGGAGGTAGAAGGAATTGATGAACATATAGGGGAAGGCTGCGTCAAACTCAACCACTTCCTGTTTCCTGTCTCCTCCATCGACATATCCGGTGGGACTCAGGGATGAGACAACGATGTAGTTGAAGAGCTTGTCTTCGATCATGTTCAGATATTCAATCTCAGAGAGTGCTATCGCAGCGTTCAGTTGTTCCTTTTCTCCTTCGCTTGCCGATGGAAGCACGACAAAAAGCCAGATTTTTGCTTCCTGACCGCGTTTCTCCTTGATGTAGCGGGCCAGGTCAATAAACATCCCGGACCCTGTACCGCCTCCGAGACCTACAATGATCGCAACAGGCCCATGGCCCTGGAATGAGGGGAACTGCTCTCCTCCCTGAGTGATCGCCTTGTAGAACACCGCCTTGGATATCGCACGCCTGCGGTGGACGCCCCCTCCAAAGTCATCTACAATATTCTTGTCCACCTTTTTGAGCATCTGGTAGTCAAATCCATATTCCGGATCATTCATCCACCATACATCAACAAGAGGGCGTTCCCGCCTCTTTTTCATCTGTTCGGTAACCTCCCGCGATGTCAGAGAAGAAACTCGTTCGACATTTGCAAGGTCGGGAAGGTGGTAATGGAAGCTTTTGACGCTTCCACCCATCTGGCTGTTTGTCCGCTGGATATCGCCCAGACGTGCCATCAACTCCTCTGAACGTCTGATATCATCCTTTCTCTGGTTGGTATCGGTGTCGATGGTAAAGAGGGACAGCCGTTTTCCATCGGTTAAATAATGTTTCAGGAACCATTCATGCTCATAGAGGTTTGATAAAAGCTTTTTCCCGGCCCCGCCAATGGCTACAACGGTTAATTCATCCGGCATCTGGAAGGGCTTCCCTTCAATTATATCATTATGTGGCATTATTTTTCACTCTCCTTTGTATTCTTTTTGAAATTCCTGCATATTTTTCGCCCGTATCTGACCGAAAACCATTCCGGCCCCAAATCCACCCACAAGGAGCACGACGGCAACCAGAATCGCCATGCTCACCGGCACCACTGACGCTTTCGGGACTTCAGCATATTCCAGGAGATCAGTTGCCTCACCACGGAGTCCCCTTGAGTAGAGATCATATATCAGGGCCCTCATATCCGGGTCGGTGACCGCGTTCAGTCGTGCGGTGAACTGTTCGTCACCGGGAATCTTCACGGAGAAGGTTTCTGTTGTCCCTGTACCAAGATTGTCGCGGTTTTCATCAAGGGCCTGAATACGGTAGTAGACATACCCTGTTGTTTGTGTATTCCGTTTCGTTACCACAACACCGTTAACGATCTCTACCGATGTCAGCACAGGCACCCTGCCGGATACGGTTACACTGAAGGTACCCAGTGATTCAGCGCCCTCTTTCAGCTCGATTTTATGGGTGTTTAATGCCCCATCGCCCCCGGATACCGTAAAGCCGCTCTCTTTTGGCTGCCAGAGGTTCGTGTCCGGTACTGGCGTGAGATCTGTTGTCATCTCTATAATCCGTGTCTGCTTGGGGATGCCGCTCACTTCTATGGTATATTGAATGAATTCACCCTCATTTTGGGATTCCAGAAGGGTTCCATTTGTTACTTCTGCAATGACAGCCGCAGACGGCACACATATCATCAGAAATAAAAGTATCAGCGTAAGCGATATGCATAGTGGTGTTCGATACCTTATGCTCATGGTGGAAAGATTCCTTTAAAAACATTTAAGTATATCTCAATGATATTTTGGCTTGTGCCTATCCCCAAAGAAACTATTTTATCGTGTTGCATACCTACACAAAATAATACCCTCATTTTGTATTACGTGTCAAGTAATAATTGCAGACCATATACCGCATTTTTGTTCTGCCTGCTCAAATAAACCCAATAACCCCCACTTAACTTCTCTAAGAGAAAAGAGCATTTTTGATTTCATTTTGATGCAACGATGAAAAAAACTTAGTCTTTCGTGTATGGTTCAAGAAGAGTGAGGTTATTTTTAGCAATGAGACAATACCCCCGTTCTTCGAGTGTTTCATAGGCCAGTTTAAAATCAAGCGGATCCAGACGTGAGGTTTTTACTGCATCTTTAAACGGAATCGGACAATCTGCGCCATAGACATCAGAAAGACGGTAATACAATGTTCTTGCATCTCCGGTCAGAGTGAAGGCATCCCGTACTTTCAGGGGCGATGACTGTATCTTCTCGGTCTTGTGACACATCGATGACCACAGGTCTATGACATATTTGATATCTTCTTTCCGAATATCCGAATTTGACTGCAACCGGGCATACGAAGATGCCAGTTTCGGGATAGCGCCCGATATATTCTGCCGGAAGGGCCGCTGGCCGGAGGAGAGATACTCATCCCGCAATTCATATACCGCCTCCTGCATCCTTTTTTCAATCGCCGCTGTTGACTGCGGCGTAATAAAGAGTCCATCTAACAGCTGTCCCGTGATAATACGCGACTCTTCTTTAAGGATATCCCGAAATTCCGCAGGATTTTTCTTTGCAGATTCATTATCGATAGCAACCGGAATATCAGCAATTAATTTTTGGGGTTTGAGAACCGCCTGATTAATCTCACCCTCTGATTTCCGAATCGCTGTCTCGGTATTCGAAAAGTGGTAATAATAATAGGAATTGACCCGCCTGAACTCATTGGGAATTACTTCAAACGGTTGCCTAAACACATCCCATTGATGCTTTTTCCCAAATACCGCAGAGCGTATGCCACCTATTTCATCATGCATGGGCGGTGCGGAGAATGCAAATAATGCAGAACACCCAGCAATTTTTTCAATGCTGTCTGCATCCCCATCATAGGAATACGCAAAAAATTCGATCACTTCATGGAAATCCATTATTTTGCGCTGCTGTGCAAGAGAGGAGACATCAAAATCCTCCCATCCTCCGATATAACGGAGGGTCAGCCATTCATTGCCCATGTCATCCAAAGGCTTTCTCTCTTCGTCAATGACATGCACCCGGATAAACTGGTGTTCAGGAGGCGGCCCCTGCGGGACAACAGAGGGGTCGGCAACATAGAGCACAGACAGTCTGTTCTTCAAAAACGGAGATGCATGAAGATGGAAATACCGTGGGTCATTCCGGTAATATTCAACATACCCAATGTTTTCATATTTTGGATTGCACGCGAGTTCCCTCTCAACACCAGATAATTCTGCACCGATCCATCGGTCATTGAGAGACATACATCATCTTTGTCCTACATTTCCTGATAAACATTCGGTATGGGGAATGGAGGAACAAAGGTTCTGGAGAAGTAATACCCCGGCACACTATCCAGAAAACATGGTGCCGTTACCCCGGTATCCTCCTGTACCCGAAGCAACCATTAATGCGCTACACACCACAGTATTAATAATGGATTCATACGCGCTTGCAACGCGAAATACGGTTGAAGTAGTCACGGATGAAGAACTCCGCTCTGTCCTTAATCAGGAGAAAAAACGGGTATACGCCGGATATGAACCATCCGGCGAGATTCATCTCGGTCACC
>CAZBYH010000175.1:0-3833 GCA_964496155.1 uncultured Methanoculleus sp. | reverse complement strand
AGAATAAGATAAGCGGCCCTTTGCATGAATAGAGAATTTGCGGGAGGCATGATAAAAATAGATGGTACGCCACAGAAGGACGACCAAAGGGTGGGGCCGCCATCTAAGAGAACACCACCCGGAATCAGAGATATACCAGCAGTGATTCGGTATCAAAAAGGGAAAAAAGGGAGAAAGGGTAGCCAAATCTACTCTGAAAAAGCATTTCGTCTATTGTCCTTTTCTTTTGCTGATTACCCCGTATCCCACGACACTCAGCGCAATAACAAGGAAAAGACCGCCCCAAACCCAGAGGGCAGAGCCGCCCAATGGTTTAGCAGCGGGAGGCACTTTGGTAACATCCAGCAGGGGCACTTCCCGAGCTACCTGAGCGAAGAAGGCATAGGTGCTGAAGTGACTAATCTGAATGGTGATCGTCCTCTTATCTGCATCCACCACTCCGCTGATCGCCTCCCAAACACCAGTCTCCCTGTTGAACCAGCCGACTTGGGCCTGTTCACCGTACAGATTCCACTCCTCTTCTGAAAGCATAAAGGTCAGGGAGATTGCAGGGGAGAACGTCATTCCATCGGGGCCACAATCAAAGGCATAAAGCACACCGGGGCTCTCAATTAACCCGATCACTCCGGGTGGAGGTGAGGGAAGGGAATTGACCGGCACCGCGGCCATGCTAATAATTTCCTGTATATTCCCGGAGGCATCCCGTGCCACGACTCCGGCCTCCACGGTGAGGTATCCGGACCGGTCATCCGCCCAGAGGGTGACGGTTCGTTCAACCCAACCATCAGGACTCACCGGAAGTTTGGCTGTTTCAATAAACTCATCGGGGTTAGTCACACCCGGTGTGGGATCGGTCACGACAGTTAATTCTGCAGTCGGCTGAACGGTTGTCGGCACCGGTGTTGGCATTGGGGCGGACGTCACCGCGGGTCTCGAAGAACCTCCAGCACTGCCACCCCCGCTCGAATGATAATGTACACCGATGAAACCGGTTTTCACCGTTGTCATATCGCCGTAGACATTCGTCGCCATGAGGGAGACCGGGTAGGTTCCGGCATGCTGGTAGAGGTGCACTGGGTTTTGTGCATCCGAGGTCTCGCCGTCGCCGAAGTCCCAATGCCATACGGAAGGACTGCCCGTAGTTCGGTCAGTAAATGTGACCGTCAAAGGAGCATATCCTGTGACCGGTGTGGCAGTGAAGTCGACGGCCATCGAATTGGTAACCGTGATATATCCCACCTCTTCAATCGTATCAGTGCCCACCGGATTAGTGATTGTGAGGGCGACATCATAGATGCCGGTTGCGGTGTAGGTATGTACAGAGTTCTGTTCGGTTGAAATGATCCCGTCACCGAAGTTCCAGGACCAGGTTTCGGGATAACCATCCGAATAATCATAGAGCTGCACCGCGAGAGGAGCGGTTCCGGTGACCGGGACGGCGGTGAAATTTGCCACAGGTGCCTCATTCTGGGTGATCGACACAAATGCTTTGTAGGAGAAACCGTCCGGCGAGAGGGCCGTGAAGGTGTAGATGCCATCTGCGTAGGTGTAGGTCGTTTCGAGATGAGAGACCAACCCCTCCAGGGACAGACTGAGAACAGTGAAACTGTCTGCACCGCCCCAGCCATCCACGTACGTAGCAGGTGCACTCATCACGATGATTGCATCGGAAACGGTGATACCACCGAATGCCGATCTGTTGATCTCCATGACGTAGGCCACCTCATTGAGTTCTGCATCTTCATCTTCGGATACGGCAAGCTGGAGGAGCCGGCCCATACTTTCATTCACCGCACCTCGTGTGATTGAGACATTGAGACGGGTGTCTGCGTCCGTCAGGGCGGAGAGGGATCCAAAGATCTTGGCGCTGATGCCGGTGGTGATTGCACCTACATCCCCGCTGAGGTCAACGACGTTTGATATGTTGCCGATGACAGCACCGGTGCATTCACCTGACCACCCAAAGGACTGGTTCTGCAGACCAGTGGTCTGGAGGGTAATATCAATACCCGGGTTGCGGACAAGAATAGCCATTCCATCATCAGTGATGGTAGCATTTTGGTTCGCCGTTGTATTGATGGACACTATCTGCGTGTCATCATCATAGGCCATGCTCGCGACAGAGACGGGTTGCGTGTCATTGATGGCAGTCTGAACCGGCGTGATAATAACGAAACCGGGCCGAATGTCATCAAACTGGTAGGTGGCAGTGGTTCTTGTCCACCGGGGGTTCTTTAATATAATTTCATGTCCACCGGGGAGGCCGTTCGAGTGCACCTTGAAATCTATGAGCGGAATCCCGTTTTCTGCCGTGATCAGGTCCGGGGCCGCCACACTGACCTGAAGCCAGCCGTTCTTGTTCCTGACATCAGATGTGACACTGAGACCCGGGATGGTTGCGTTTGCCCGGACGTCAGTCACCGACAAGACCTTCCGGTCAAATTCTATGATAAAGGAGACGTTTGTTACCTCATGTAAACCCGCTGCCGTTACCGTCAGATATTTTGAAGATTCGGCTGCCAGGTTTCCTGAGGGGGCGTCCACGGCCGTGCGGGTCTCGACAGCGATGACACCGTCTTCACGAGTAACGGGGCATGCATCGTCTGCGTTGCGTGCAGAGGTATGGGCGAAGGTGAGATATGCCATCTGCCGGAGCCCGTCAATATCTGTTGTTGCCCGGAAGGTGACGTTTGCGATTGCAGTGGTGCCTTTCGCGGTGATGCCGGCGTCATCACGGATGGTGACGATGAGTGTGCCCTGAATATTGTCGATGGTCGTCTCGAAGACGGCACCCTCTGTGAGGGCGGTGGGAACGGCGTCTGTGACCGTAACCAGTGCCGGGTCATAGGCGAGGGTGAAGGTGAGTTTGGTCGTGGCAGCGAGTCCGGTGGCGGTTACCGGGAATCCGGCGGTGGTATTAGCCGAAAGGCGCCCTATGGGGGCGGTGAGCGTGATGGCGGCAGAGTTGCTCCCTACGATGACGTAGTCCTGCCGGGTGAGCGTGTCTGTGCCGAAGGAATTGCCCACGGTCAGATTGACCGTGTAGGCGCCTTTCTCGGTGTAGGTGTGCACCGGGTGTGCATCGGCGGAGAAACTGTCATCACCGAATGACCAGTTCCATGTCTCCGGCCCGCCGGTGGATGCGTCGGTGAAGGTCACCTGCAATGGTGCATTCCCGTTGAGCGGTGTAGCGGTGAATGAGGCTACCGGTGCAGACCCAACCGGGGTGAGAATGAAGGTGGCGTCAGCAGTCTTGTTCGGGGTCACCGTAACACTCTGGGGCAGGGTGGTATGATGTTCCCGTTTTTTTAGTACAATTTCGTGGGTACCGACAGGGATGTTGGGAAGAGTGTTGTTTGTCAGGACGGTGGTGTTGCAGCCGTCCAGCCAGATCCAGGCTTTGTCGGGTGACGAAGTGACATGGATCGACCCACTCTCCCGGGTGAGAGTGAAGAATTCTTCACATTCCTCATCCGGCATTAGCGTTACGCTCCGGTTGGTCGGGAAGACGTAGCCGGGTTTTTCGACGGTGACGCTGTGGGTGCCGGGGGCAATACCGGTGAGGGTGGTGTTTGTGAACTGGCCGGTGTTTTTACCATCCAGCCATATGGTGGCATTTGCCGGGTTGGAGCTGACACGGATGGCACCGACCTGCTGCACAAGGGTGAAGTCCACCGTTTCAAGGGTGCCGACCTGAACTGTCGCAATGCCTGATTTGGGTGCGTATCCCTCTTTTTCAACGGTGACATTGTACGTCCCGACCGGCTGGTTTGCGAACGTGAAGTTCGTTAATTCGCCGGTTGCAGTGCCGTTCAGGGAGATACGTGCACCCG
>CAZBYH010000174.1:0-3895 GCA_964496155.1 uncultured Methanoculleus sp. | reverse complement strand
AAAACATCTCTCCATCCCATAGTATAATGCTTATCCCTTTTGGGGTTCAACACAAAAGATCAAGAAGGAGATATAATTGCAGGTTTCAATGAAACTGGAAATGAAAGATTCACCCGGACAGCTGATCTCTGTTTTAAAGCCAATTTCAGATATTGGCGGCAATATACTCTCGGTTATTCATGAACGGGATCCCGGAGCAGGCGGGTGTCTTCTTGACATCCAAATTATGTGCGATATCCCGGAGGGTTCCCTTGAAACTCTCATTTCAGGATTCCGAACACGGGGAATCAATGTGCTGCGTGTTGGGGAAGAACGGTTTCTGGTACGCCGGTCCGTGATCCTCATTGGTCATCTGATTCACACCGATATCAGTGACACCATCGGCAGAATCGATTCAACAGGGTATGCAGAGGTGCATGAACTCTCCATGGTGATGCCTGCTATCAGTGAACCTTCATCGGCCAAAATGACCATCAAATCCGACAGCCTGAAAGATATCAGCCGGGCACTGGCAATCCTCCGTGACGTGGCACGGACAAAAGGATTTTTAATTATCGAACCGCTGGAGGACAACTGATGCGTATCGCAATTATTGGATTTGGTTCTGTCGGGAGAGGGGTGGCAGAGGTTATTGCTACAAAGAATATCGGCCTTACTGTTACCGCGGTGGCGGACTCCCGGAGCGGGGTGATTGATGCCTCCGGACTGGATATACCTGCAGTCCTCAGGAATAAGAAAGAAACCGGCATGTGCGGCTCCCCTGACATTACCGTTTCTGACATTATTTCTTCAGATGTCTACGATGTTTTAATCGAGGTATCTCCTACCAACGCAGAAACCGCTGAACCGGCATTAGGATACATCCGGGAGGCCCTGACCGCCGGCAAACATGTTGTCACCTCTAATAAGGGCCCCGTTGCCCTCAATTTTGATGAGTTACATACGCTTGCCACCAAACATACCGTCCAGTTCCGTTACGAGGCGACAGTATGCGGCGCAATACCCCTCATGCATACCATTGAGAGCGGCATTGCAGGGAATAGTATTTCCCGCCTGTATGGTGTTTTTAACGGAACCTGCAATTATATCCTGACACGGATGGCAGAGGAGGGGCTAACCTATCAGCAGGCACTGCTTGAAGCACGTGAACTTGGGTATGCAGAAGCGGATCCGACCTATGATGTCAAGGGAATTGATGCCGCGATAAAACTCGTGATTCTTGCAAACGTGGTGTGGGGAATTGAGAAAACTCTCGCAGATGTGGATATCGTCGGCATTGACGGCGTTACCTCGGCTGCAATTGCACTGGCTGAACGAGAGGATCAGACCATCCGGTTGATTGGCGAGATTGACCCTGAGAATGAAATACTCCGGGTGTCCCCGACCATCCTTTCAAAATCTCACCCGCTTGTTGTCCGTGGTACCCTCAATGCAGTAACGATTGAAACGGATCTTGCCGGAGAAATAACGCTGATTGGAAAGGGTGCCGGTTCGTCAGAGACCGCAAGCGCAATTATTTCAGACCTGCTTTTTATTCGTGATTGCCATGGCCGGCGTGATTGAAAAACGTCGTGAACTTCTCGCCATTATGAGGGAATATACCCTCGAAAATGGCTTTTTTACTATCAATGATATCGCAGATGCAACGGAAATTGCACGAAGTACAATTCAGGACTGGATCAACCGTCTGGTAACCGAGAAGTGTGTTGCAGTTAAAGAAGAAGGAAAGGGCCGCACACCAACAAAGTATGTGACAACCAATCTCATGATGGCCGGTTCGTGCAGACGAATTTTTACCACGACAGATGGAGACTGGGTCGCAATCTATCACCAGTGTATGAGTACCGGGTGTGCTGCGTTCTGTGAGTATCATCATCATCTCGCAGGGGGAGTCATCCATGGCGTCAAAAGGGACGGCAGAAAACTTGTAGAATATGCCCGCCTGGGGACGGGTTCGTCTGACATTGGTTTGTACCCCAAACCGGCTGTCGGTATTATCCGGGTACGAAAAGAAGGGGATCATATCATTCAGACCATCCGCTGCGTGGGAGGGCCTGCCTATTCCCTGACCGATATGATGGCAATGGCGGTCGGTGTCTGTGAAGTGCGCCTCACGGAGAGCGGCAAGATCACCGAGGGTGAAGTCGTAACGCGGGCACTTACCCATCTGGTGATAGGCCTTGATGATACTGATACCAAAGAGGGCGGTGCGACATTTGCCCTTGCGCTGGGTCTTCTCCAGTATCTCGCCAATATGCGTGAAGTGATTCCCATTGGGCATGCTGTTGCAATGCTGTACCCTTATCTGAGCGAGTGTACCGCGGGCAATTCCTGTAGTTTTATCGAGATTGCAGTCAGTCCTGAAGCGGTCAGTCATGTCATCGAACGTGCGGTGCGGTTTATTGAGGAAGAATCATTCTCCAGAGAATGGGGACTCGCGGTAAAACAGGGGTTCATCATTTCAGAACCGCTCCGCCGGTTTGGTCTGGCAGCACGCAGAGAGGTTGTGACCGCAGATATGGCTAATATTCTGGCAAATTCTGAGAATATTCGCGTATTTGGCAGAAACGGGAGAATCGGGGCAATCGCAGCAATCGGCCTTTCCCGCGAAGATAATGCGATTCTTCTGAATCCCGGCGATTCACCGGATTCCGGGAACTGATCCTTTCATACCTTTTTCGGGGATAAATTGAACTGTTCTCACCGTGACTCCTATTGCTATATGAAGAACGATGTATTGATTAAAATGACAGGATTGCTCTGTCTTCTTTGTATATGCATCTGTGCTGCAGGATGCACAGACCAGTCACCGTCGACAGAGCTTGCAGATACCAAAGATACGGTTCAGACACCACCAACAAAAGTCGCAGCTGCTGGCGACACCGTTCAGGTAAATTACAAAGGATATTTCGATGACGGTGAGGTCTTTGACTCATCCGATATACACGGAAAGCCCCTTACATTTGTTGTTGGTGGGGGCCAGGTAGTCCCGGGATTTAATGCCGCTGTTGAAGGAATGACAATTGGGGAGAAAAAGAGCGTCAGACTGTCCCCGGATCAGGCATATGGAGAGTGGACTGAAAAGAATTTTATGATGATTGACAAGAATGATTTTCCCGAAAATTCAACCTTTGAAATAAATCAATCCGTTTACCTGTCCACACCACAGGGGGCCTTCACGTTCCCCATTATTGCAATCGATGAATCTACCGTGACCATCGACACAAATCACCATCTGGCAGGAAAGACACTGAACTTTGACATTGAGCTTGTCTCAATTAGCCCTGCAGATGCCTGATGTCAGAGAATCAATCACCACAAATCGCATTGGGTGACACCGTCACCCTCCATTTTTCTTCTGCTGACGCCCAGACCGGAGAAATGTTGGAATATACGTATGACGATGCGCCAAAAAAGTACACCATTGGCGCAGGAGAAATAAATCCGGCATTTGAGAAAGCGCTTATCGGATGCAGGGCAGATGATGAGATCTCGGTAAATCTGGCAGCAAAGGAAGCCTATGGCGTATACCATAAGAAACTGGTCTTTCGAATCCGCCGAAAAAAGATACCGATGGATACCATCCCGGAACCCGGGAACTTCATTCCGTTGAAGATGCCCACCGGCGGAGTCGCACCGGTGAAGGTTGTGTCAGCGTCTAATACAACAGTCGTTGTTGATGCAAATCATCCGTTTGCCGGAAAGGATATCCGGTATAAGATCTGGGTCTGCTCGGTTGTTCCTGCTGAGTCGGCCGAACACGATTGATGTCAGGTGCATTCCTTTCCCCTTTTTTCTCTATTCGTGTTGAAACATTTATGTTCCGAAATCACATGAAACGTTGTGCAGGATAATCGGGATGATTCGAAATCGCCCGGTGATTGTTTTTGGGGAG
>CAZBYH010000173.1:0-3902 GCA_964496155.1 uncultured Methanoculleus sp. | reverse complement strand
TCAAAGATCGATATGTTTGATCTCCTGAAGGCGGCGATGCGACAGCGGCCGGAGTATATCATTGTGGGTGAGGTGCGTGGCAATGAGGCGCAGACGCTCTTCCAGGCGATGAACACCGGCCATACCACTTTCTCGACGATGCATGCAAATGACGTGGACTCTGCCATTCACCGGCTCGAAAATCAGCCCCTCAATGTGCCGCGAAATATGGTGCAGGCGCTTAATATCGTGAGCATTCAGGCGCTCACCTACATTGGGCGGGATCGGGTCCGGAGATCCACCGAGATTGTTGAAATTGCCGGTATTGACCCGGGCACCGGCAATCTCCGGGTGAACACGGTATTTTCGTATGATCCGGTAAAGGACGTGTTTACCTACAGCGGCCGTTCGGTTGTCTATGGGGCCATCATGGAACAGCGTGGCTGGACGTATGATGCCCTCATGCGGGAGGTAAATCGCCGCATTGCGGTTCTGAACGCAATGAAAGATCAGAATATCATTGATTATATTCTCGTTTCACGCATTCTCAGAGCTTATGATATCGATGCTGACGCGGTGATGGCTTCGATAGACGATCTGACTCAGGCACTGATATGATCATAGACAGGTATGCAAAATGGGCTATCGGGCGGCGCCCCGTGAAGTACCGGTCTGTACGTCAGAGTCTCCTCTCCGCACGCACAGGGCTAACAATCGAGCAGTATCTCACCTACTGCGTGCTGTTCTCCGTCACCTTTGGGGCGGTTCTCGGCATCATCGGCTATCTGATTGCGATGATGCTCTTCTTCCCTGAACTGCACAGCAATATTTTCAATCTATTTGGGACGACGATACTACCTGACGCCTCCCTCATCCAGACCACCCTGCCGGAGATGGTGCAACGCAGCCTCGTGGCTGTGGTTTTTTTCCTGGTGACCACGGTTATCATCTACCAGCTGACGCTCCGCTACCCCGGCATGATAAAGGAGAACCGGGCGGTCCGGATTAACATGACGCTGCACAATGGGGTCAGCTACATGTATGCAATGCGCCGGGGCGGGGCGGAAATTTATCCGATATTCAAATCTCTCTCCGAGAACGCGGATATCTATGGAGAGGTGGCGTATGAGTGCCGGCAGGTGGTGCGGGATACCGAGTATTTCGGGCATGATGTGGTAAACGCCATACGAAATCTCTCTCTTACGACGCCCTCAGAGAAACTGAAGGACTTCCTCGAAGACTTGGTCTCCATCATTGAATCCGGAGGAAATGTAGGGAATTTCCTTGGAACCCGTGTGCGGGTCTATCAGGACGATGCCCTGTTCGAGCAGAAGCAGTTTCTCTCCACGCTCCAGCTTGTGGCAGAGTCCTATGTGACCCTCTTTGTGGCAGGCCCCCTCTTTTTGATCATCATCATGGTAGTGGTTGGTCTGATGGGGACGACATCGATTGTCCAGATGTCGGCGGTGATCTACGGGTTGATTCCCATCGGGTCTCTGATCTTCATCATATTTGTGGATATGATCTCCCTGCACACCGATGATGTGCGGCGGACGACCCGCCATGTCGTGCTCCGTGAATACCGGGATGTGCATGTAATAAAACAGGAGGGTGAGGAGGGCCTGTTTTCCCTCCTCTATCGCAATGACCGGTGGAGGAAGTTTCGGGAGTTTGTCCGCCACCCCTTCGCCTGGTTTATGACCGATGTGAACCGGACTTTTTATGTTACGATTCCCCTGATGATCTGTTATCTCATCTTTGTGTACCTGGCGGTGCCACAGTACCAGGACTTTGAGCTTTATCTCAATGTAATCGACGACCATTTGATCATCGCCCTCCTCATTGTTATGGTGCCCTTTGCTGTTCTCTTTGAATTATGGAGACGAAAGGTCCGTGGAATTGAGGAGAGCATCCCGGAATTCCTCTCCCGTCTCTCGGGCATAAACCGGGTCGGGCTGACGCCGGCCCGGGCTATCACCATACTGGAAAAAACCAATCTGGGGATGATATCCTATGAAATCCACCGGATAAAACGGGACCTTGACTGGGGTGGGCTCTTCTCTGATGCCCTCGTGCGCTTTGAACACCGGGTGCAGACGGCGGCCATCGCCCGAAATGTGACACTGATCACAAAGGCAAGTGAGATGACGGGAGATATTGCAGACATTCTCTCGATTGCAGCAAACGACGCGAGGATGTCCGAGACGCTGAAGCGTGAGCGCCTTGCTGAAATGATCATCTACATCATCGTTATCTACCTCGCCTTTGGGGTGTTTCTCTTTGTCGTCGTCGTTCTGGACTGGAATTTCCTTTCAATCCTGAGGGATATGGCAACAGGCGGCGGTATGGAATCGATGCCTTCATCCATGATGAGTATGGCCGAGGGAGGCACCCTGACTGCCATTTCACGTCTGCTCTTCCATGCCTGTCTTATCAGTGCCATATTCTCCGGTCTGATTGCCGGGCAGATGGGCGAGGGTTCGGTGAAGGCGGGGGTGAAGCACGCCGTGATCATGCTCATAACCTCACTCGTCGTATTTAATTTAGCATTCTAACGGGCAGAAGTCAATGAAACGGTGCAGAACAACGGATGAAGATGGGATGGTGGGTATTGAGGTGGCCATCATCCTGATAACAGCCATCGTGGCAGCATCAGTTCTTTCCATGGCTATTCTGCATCTCGGTGATTTTTCGGCGGGAAAGACACGTGAGGTTGCACAGGGAGGTATCGGGCAGGTGGGGACATCGATTTCCACTGTGGGCCCCATCCATGGCGTGGAGCGTGGTGAGAGTCTGGGGGCGTTCAGGGTGACCTTCGCCATCCCCGCCGGGAGCAGGATGGTGGACTTCTCTGCGCTGCGGATATTGGTATCAACACCGGATTATTTGAATGTAATTCCGGCTGCAAACCCGCTTATAAGGGACTCTCCTGACGCTGGCACATGGTGCATCATCCGTCAGATACCTGCTTCGCCAGAGAACGATCTCTTTTTGGAAAACAACGAACGGTTCACGGTCGAGATTTCCCTTCCTATGGAACAGGAAATACTGGTGAAAGGGGAGTTTGTGCTCACCGTCATTCTTTCTGAGGGAGGAGCCTGGCGATATTCCGGTGTTGCACCGTCCAAGACCGACCCGCTGATGATTCTTTACTGATCGCTGCAAACGCGTGGAATCACCAAACTTATATCTGTCGATGCCGTAAGAGAATCTGGTGATATCAGATGTGTTCAACAGGTGGTCCCATCGATATAGAATTTGATGAGGAACTCAAAGGGAAAAAATATCGCTGCAATGACTGTGGCGCGACATTTGAGGCGGTTGGCCGTCATCCGGTCTGCCCGTCATGCGAATCTGAGAATGTGACAGCAGTATGAACGTTCCCCTCTCCTGTGGGTATCTCCTCATCCGGGGGGGTGCCTCTTTTTTTCTTATCGCACGATCTCCGGATACCTTTGCCCTGCCTATCGAGACAGCAGAAGGAGAGGTGTTTCAGGGGGTGCATCGGGGGGATCTGATTGTGGTGTCGGCACCGGAAGGCGGTGATCCCGAACAGGCACGGATGCTCTGTGAACTGGTGCGTACGTACCGGCAACCGCTGGTAGTACTCCCTAAAGGGCATCCGGGTTCGGTTCGTCTGCGGATGGTGCTCTCAGTCGCTTCCCGAATCATGCCCCGGACCGATATTCTTAGGGGTACCCATCCGGAACAGGATGTTATCTGCTCGTCAGGGGAGCTCGCCGGTTTGGGGATGGCAGCTGTTGGCAGATATGTCCGTCTCTCGGGGTTTGATTCTTCCCTGATGGAGATCTCTCTCTTTCCACCGGGGCCTCTATCTGCACCGTAAGGGCAAAGAGAATGGTTGTGCGCCGGGGTTGTCCCTTGCACCGAAGGAAAAATGGTTAAACTACTATGACATCAAC
>CAZBYH010000172.1:0-3903 GCA_964496155.1 uncultured Methanoculleus sp. | reverse complement strand
GTCCGGTCATCATAGGTCACTTCAGCAAATGCAATGGCAGTCTCACATCGCGTACAGAAGTTTACCGGGTGTTCACTCTGATATATGTCGCCAGATTTTAGCATTCTGAGAAATGATATCTGCGTCTTCCGGTAGTATTCCGGTTTCATGGTGACGTATTCATTGCTCCAGTCAATTGAGAATCCACATCGTCGCATCGTCGCGCGCATTTTCTCAATATTCTGAATCGTCAAATCATGACACATCTGCCTAAAAACATCACGGGATACATCATTTTTCGTGATGCCATGAATCTCCTCCACCTTCACTTCGGTAGGCAAACCGTGGCAATCCCACCCCTGAGGGAACATGACATTATATCCGCGCATCCGCTTGTATCGTGCGATGAAATCAATATAACACCAGTTAAATCCATTTCCGATATGGAAGTTACCTGTTGGATAGGGGGGAGGAGTATCGATGATAAACCGAGGTTTCGTTGAGACAGGATCAAAATAATTGTCTTCATCCTTCCATTCCTGCAGCCAGCGCTCCTCTACAGAATTGGGATCATACGCCTTCGGTATTTCGGTTGATCGCGACATTTTGAGAATATTGGTTGTTTTTTCTCTTAATAGTGATCAGTGATCCAGGATTCACCAGGGATTAACATCCCTTATTTTGTCTGACAAGAACAGGGGATGTTCAGGATACCACCATACGTAAGCATAAACCAATTAACCATGAATCACTAAAATAACAGCAATGGAACAGGACACAGGGATGTGGGCAGCATCAGCTCTTGCATTGATATGCATCATCATCGCTCCATATGTCTCCCCCCCCTGGCTTCTCTCGCTTTTTGTTGTACTCATCTGTGTACTGTTCATTCTCATAAAAAAATCCCGCTACACATCAATATCTATCGCAACCTTAGCCGCGCTTTATGGCTTTGAACTCATACCACAGGTGGTTTTTTCCACTACCCTTGCCATCGTCATCATAGGTGAAGCTGCCTACCGAATCACGGGAAAGGACGCAAAAGGATACATCCCGTTTATCGTCGCCGCATTCATCAGCGCATTTCTGGTCATGATGTATTCCGGCTACACCGCCCCGCTTGTGGCAATCACCGGGGTAATTGTTGCTCTGATGCTCCATTCAGTTCTGCGGGAACGCGAAGATGGTATCTTCATTGAGACGCTGGGTGTTGCAATGACCATGCTTCTCTTCTATGAGATAAACTACCATGTGGAGGCAACCATCCTCATCACCGCTGTCATAATTGGGTTCGGGTTTGCCGTCTTCTCGTATAAGCTGAAAGCAGCTGACTTATCGGGTCTTTTTTCGGGAGCACTGATGGGGATTCTTCTTATCGTTTTTGCCGATGTGCGCTGGTTCCTCATTATGCTCACCTTCTTTATTCTCGGAGCAGGCACCACAAAATTCCGGTTTGATAAGAAGAAAGCTCTCGGTGTGGCAGAGTCACACGGGGGTGTGCGTGGCTACTTCAATGTATTCGCAAACGGGATAGTTTCACTCTGTGGAGCTATTCTCTTTGGAATTACCAAAGATCCCCTTTTTATTGCACTCTTCCTGGGAAGCGTTGCCTGCGCCACCTCAGACACCCTTGCAAGTGAGGTTGGCGTCGTGGGAAAGACACCGCGCCTCATCACGACATTTAGGGAGGTACCCCGGGGCACAAACGGGGGTGTTACCCTGATTGGAGAACTTGCAGCCATTTCAGGCGCGGTCATAATCGCCGTCGTTGCATATATGCTGGGTGTTGCCGACCTGACACTTGTCGCAGTCACCATTCTTTCCGGATTTTTTGGGACAAATATCGACAGTCTCATCGGCGCATTATATGAAAACAAACACGTCTTCGGAAACGCCGGGACAAATTTCCTTGCCACTCTCTCCTCCGGAATCTTTGCAGTCGCAGTGTATTTTGTGTTCATCTCATTTTAACATGCGAATGAATCCACGAATTCTTTAAAAAAAGAACGGGGGGGTTCATCGAAAGGGAACATTGCCCCATCACGGAACGTGAAGATACGCTCATCCCCGTTTCGTTCTCACGGCTGAGGAACTGAATATTTTCGCCATTCCTTCCCTCTTGCATATTCTGAACCATTCCCATGCACTGCCACATCAGCAGCAGACCGACATCCCCATATGAGAACGAGAATACAATTAAAACAGTTTTTCGGAACGGCAAAGGCAAAAACGTTCCATTCACTGAGTGAATAATAATTTAATCAAAAAAAAGAAAATCAGGAATATTTGTACCAGCGGCCCTTCTCATCATAGACACCATCCTCCATCATTTCTTCGTCTATCATTTCCTTCAGATATTTTTCCTCGGCGGCCTGCTCATGACGACGGTAAAAAACGGCCTTGAACGGAAGAAGAATCGCAGTAAAAAAACCCGCAACCACTGCATACAGGGCAATGATAATATCCATACCATCCTCCCCAAAGAGGGCCTGCTGCTCTTCCATGGTCATATTCAGAAGGGTGTTTACATCCAGAGAGGGATCAAAAACCATTGAACCGGCAAAAAATATCGAGACAATGAAGGTACTGACCATAAACAGCACCAACAGAAGGATAAAACAAACGCAATAAAATGCAACCGCCCTAAAAGGGCTGGCACGAACAACTTGCACGCTCCGGAGCAGGGAGGCAAAGACCCCCCTCATCCCATCCAAAACCATTGCGGTGTCATAAAAGAAAAAGAAGAATATCAGAGGAATGAATATCCAGAATATACTGACAACCATCAGAATGGCATTCTGTCCACCCCCGAATACCGCAAAGGCGAGGGAAAAAATCATGATTCCAATGGCGCCAAAGAATGCCAAAAATGCTCCCGGAATAAGGATTTCAAAATATCGGGAAATACCGCCCGCAGCAAATGCAGAGAGAGAACCATTATTCTGGCTAATAATTTCATAGCATGCCCCCACAAAAAACGGGAAAACAATAACGCCAAAGAATCCAATGGTTGACGCATAGAATTCCAGACCATGAAAGCTGCAGTATCCAAAAGCTGCAACCACACATCCAACCCATACCCCGGATAACAGGATGAGCGGATATCGTATGAGACAACCGAATGCTTCCCTAAGTGACTGAAGAACCATGGTATATCAGCGGTTCCGGGGCATGGCGACAATTTCACGAACCTGCAGGTCAAAGTAGCGGGCAGTGTTTGCCGGAAGCACCACACATACCGTGTCAGCACCCTGTGCCGTGCCTCCCACAGCAATCACTTCCCTATCAACAGGCACTTTCCCCTGATCTGCGGCAATGAGCGTACACTCCACAGCGACCTTCAGCCCAATCGCAATCGTCCGCCGGAGAGTTTCTGCAATAACGTCGGTCCGTGATCCACCACCCACCTTTGGGTTTCCCGACAATGCGCGTTCAAGACCTGACAGAACATGTGTCCCGGTGACCACATCTGTACCCTGTTCTTTGAAATACGGCAAAAGGCCCGCATCAAATTCCCATACCCCCGGATCCCGGAACCCGACTGCATGAGTCACCACAACCAGATGAATTCCGGTATCATTCATTGCCTCAGCAAATATCTTCGCCGTTTCTCCGGTGGTGCTTGCGACAACAATCGTGGATATTCCCAGATCCTGTGCACGTTTCACGGCAATATTCGCCGCGTCGTGTGAATTATCTTTTCCCGACCGGTCAAAATAAAATACCGGTTTTTCTGAAAAACTCATGGTAATAATTTTTACATCTGATCATTTATACTCTGGTACGACAACCAGATACCACATACAAAGGCACCATAGTTGCCAGAGATATGCATCAATAATAAAGATAAGAGGAGAACTATCATGCTGACAATTGCTATTGCAGGAAAACCAAACTGTGGAAAATCAACGTTTTTTACCGCAT
>CAZBYH010000171.1:0-3916 GCA_964496155.1 uncultured Methanoculleus sp. | reverse complement strand
TTGATCGGTGTCACCGGATTTTTTTCTGCGGTTCTCATGAATGATACCGTGGCCATTATTGGCACCCCCTTCGTCCTGTATTTCGCACGAAAATACCATATATCACTGGTGATGCTGCTCCTTGTTCTTGCCTTTTCTGTTACGACCGGGAGTGTCTTGAGTCCCATTGGAAATCCTCAGAATCTCCTCATCGCCCTTGAAAGCGGTCTTGCAAACCCGTTTCTGACCTTTATTCTCTCTCTCGCGATCCCGTCTGTGGTGGGCCTTTTGTTGATCTATGGGGCGATGAAGGTGTTTTACCCTCGTGAATTTGACAAATGTGTGCTTTCCTCTCCCGCCATGGAAACAGCAGGTGACTCTGCCCTTGCCTGCCCGGCGCTGCTGTCGCTCGTTCTCATCTTTATCCTGATAGGGCTCCGGGTGCTTTTTGTCGTATTCCAAACCGGGATTACCATTCCTTTGACTGCCATAGCCATCGGTGCGGCACTGCCCGTCCTGCTTTTTTCACCCAAGCGGGTTCGTATTGTGCGCAACATCGACTGGGGCACGCTTGTCTTTTTTGTGGCACTCTTTGTCCTTATGCAGAGCGTCTGGGACACCGGCATCTTTCAGCAGTCGATGGCATCTGTGGCATATCCCATCACCAGTGTTCCTGTTATCTTTACACTGGGTATCATCGTCAGCCAGTTTATTTCAAACGTCCCCTTTGTGGCACTCGCCCTTCCGCTGATGACGCAGGCGGGCGCATCGGACGCTGCCTTCATGGCACTTGCCGCCGGAAGCACGCTTGCAGGAAATCTTCTCATCCTCGGTGCGGCAAGTAATGTTATCATTATACAGAATGCTGAAAAAGAAGGGCAGACCATCCGGTTTTGGGAATTTGCCCGTATTGGTATCCCCCTGACCTGTGCTCAGACGCTGGTGTACTGGGTATGGTTCCAGTTTCTGTTGTTCTGAGGATACCCGTCCGTTCCAGAACGTACGTGAGACTGAATGTCAGGAATACTGCATCATACCGGGTATGAGGTTCTGGGACACGTTCATCTGTGAATTCGGGCAAATGGAAAGGATTCAATAGGTATCTGCGATAACCCAACTGGGAGTGCAACCGTGAACGGTATTACTCACGGATGAGAATACTAGCTATACCAATTTCCTGTGCGTAACAAAAATCCATGAAGAAAATTGAACTGCTGGCTCCGGCCGGTACCTGGTCCTGTTTAAAGACGGCAATCGAGAATGGAGCCGATGCTGTGTACTTCGGCATTACCCATATGAATATGCGGGATAATGCTGGCAATTTTGAGATAAATGAACTGACTGGCATCATGCGGTATCTCCATGGACACACGGCAAAGGGATACCTGACACTCAATACCATCTATTACAACAGCGAGATACCGAAACTCCGGCAGATCGTGTCTGCTGCCAAAGAGGCTGGTGTGGATGCTATCATCTGCTGGGATATGGCCGTGCTTCGGATGGCCCGGGACGCAGGAATTCCGGTGCACATCTCTACTCAGGCAAGTGTCTCCAACTATCAAGCATTTGTTTTCTATGCAGAACTGGGTGCCTCCCGTATCGTTCTGGCCCGGGAATGTGCACTGGAGGATATATCTTGTATCAGCAGGCAGGCAAAAGAGAATAGGGTAAACTGTGATATCGAAACCTTTGTTCACGGTGCGATGTGCGTGAGTGAGTCGGGCAGGTGTTTTCTGTCTGCTCAGACATTTGGGAAATCCGCCAACCGGGGGCGGTGCATACAGCCCTGCCGGCGGCTGTATCGTATCACTGATGTTGAGGATGAAGACAATGCGTATATTATCGGGCATAATTATGTCCTCAGCCCCAAGGATCTGTGCTCGATTGAGATTCTGCCTGATCTCATTGCAGCAGGTATCCGTTCGTTCAAGATTGAAGGGCGCATCCGTCCTCCGGAATATGTACAAACAACCGTGTCCTGTTACCGGCAGGCCTTGGACGCAATTCGTGCAGGCGTGTATACACCCCAGCTCGGTGCCCAACTCAAAGAAGAATTGGCGAAGACATACAACAGAGGTTTTTCTGAAGGGTTTTACCACGGACTGGATGCCGATTGGATCAGCCCGGGCCCTGCTGCCACCGAGACAAAGATCTACTGCGGCGAAGTGGTGAACTATTACACGAACATTCAGGTGGCAGAATTTATCATTCGTGCCGATGGACTGAGTGTCGGTGATAAAATACTCATCTATGGCAAAAAGACACCGGCACACTACCATGTTATTAAAGAGATACAGATTCATCACCAGTCGGTACCGTCTGTTGGGAGAGGGGAAAATTGCGGAATAAAAATACCGTTTCCGGTCAGACCTGGCGACAAATTATTCCGGATAACCGATGCGAAAGAAAACATCTAAGTTGGGATTAGAGCAATTATTATTCTCCGCCATACGCGGCAATTTTTGGCATCTGCTTTTCATGCATTCCGAAAAAAGGTGATAAATTCAATTATTCAATCCCGAATCCAGGTGCTCTCATCCTGCAATTAACCCTTCACCGATGAGATAATCCTTCGCGATGGCCCGTGCATCACGTTTTTCACCATCAAATTCTGCATTGAGGCTCCGCATGGTTTCGGTATCAATCCGGTTTTCAAGAACAAGCAGTGCTGAGGTCACTCGCTCATTGCCTGCAAGACCATCCCGTATCATAATCATCGATTCATACGGGGGAAGAGCCGATTTCGGATCATCCAGCGTCCGGAGATTGTAGAGGTCAACCCGTGAATCGGTTGTGTAGGGCGGAATTGCATCAACCTTCTTGTTAGCGATTGCCTCATACACCAGTGCCGGTGACATGGGCTTTACATCCCCGAAGGTAAAACCATATACCTCCTCAATTCTTGGAAGCCCGTCTTTGCGTTCATGAAAGACGAGATCACTTCCAAAGACCATGTCTTTTGCATACGGCACAAGGTCATCTATTGTGCTGACATTGTTTTTATCAGCCCAGTCTTCTCTGACGGCAATAGTGTAATCATTCCTGAATCCAAGTCGGCAGAGCACCGTAATATCTTCTTTGGAGAGGCCGGTTACAACATCATTATACACAACGTCCGGATCCCATGTTGTAAGCGAAGGACGTTTTAGGAGCTGTGAATACGCAGTCCCCGTGTATTCGACATACACGTCCACCTGCCCTTTTTTTATTCCCTCAAAGAGCGTGATGTCATTCATGCCTGACTTAATTTCGGTTTTATATCCCTCTTCTTTCAGAAGCAGCCCCAGCATCTCAGCAAGGATATACTGCTCATTGAACGGCTTTCCTCCGATAACAATCGTATCGGTTTCCTCCGGGTCTTTCATGTCCGGATTTCCTTGTGTATCAGAACATCCGGCAGCAGCACACAGAAAAAGAAGCATGACGGCCATCAGAATGCCCGCTGGTAGTGCAAATTTCTTCACTACTAATCCCTCGCATTGCGTAGGGGGTTATTGGCATATATATATTATTCCGGGAGGGTGGAGATTCCGGGGGCAGATGAGCCGCTGACGCTGGCTCATCTGTCTGCAGTCAGCCGGTATTCGAGGCGGGTAAATGAGATGTCAAGGAATATCGCAATTATAATGGCGGGTAGAGCACCGGCAAGCATGGTGATGATATTGAGACCTGCAAGACCTTCAAAGACCAGCGTACCAAGACCACCGCTCCCGATTATGGCAGTTAAAATGGCGACACTGTTTGCAAGAATGGCGGCAAATTTAATGCCGGCAAACATTGGCGGGTAGGCATTGGGAAACCGGATGTACCGGGTGGTTTCCCAGGGTGTGAGCCCCAGACCGGTGGCAGCATCAATGGATGCCGGATCAACGGATGAAAGCCCGATCCACATATTTTTGACAATCGGAAGCAGGGCCCGCAGAATAATGGCAAA
>CAZBYH010000170.1:0-3947 GCA_964496155.1 uncultured Methanoculleus sp. | reverse complement strand
TCTCCGCTCCCATGGGAGGTACAGCTGAACGGATTGTGAATGAATCAAAAGCATCGATCTTCATGGTGCCGTAATGGAAATTTGACATGCTACGCGATTATCTGAAAAAAGAGACAGTATTTCTTTTCTCGCTTGCAATCATCCTCTTCTTCATCGTCTCAGGTATTCTCAGGGCAGATCTGCTGGAGGCGGCCTCAAATGCCATTTATTCTGCGATTCTTGACCATTTCAGCTGGTTGTATCTCATCTCAGCCTCCTTTTTCCTCATCTTTGTATTGTATCTGGCAGTATCGAAATATGGCAGGATCAGACTGGGTCATGACAATGAACGGCCTCAATACAGCTTTTTTGGTTGGGTGGCGATGCTCTTTGCCGCAGGGATGGGAATCGGGCTTCTCTTCTGGGGTGTCTCCGAGCCACTTGTGCACTTTCTCCAGCCGCCTCCCTTCCTGAGTGCCGCATCGCCTGATGCTGCTGCCTTTGGGATGAGATACTCATTCTTCCACTGGGGAATTCACCCATGGGCCATATATGCAATAGTGAGTCTTTCCATCGCCTATTTTTCATTCCGGCGGGGTATGCCTGCACTCATCAGCTCGTGCCTTTATCCTCTCCTCGGAGACCGGATTTATGGGTTGTCGGGAAAAGTTGTTGACATACTGGCAGTATTTGCAACAATCTTTGGAACTGCGACATCACTTGGATTTGGCGCAATACAGATCCATGCCGGGTTTACCTATCTCTACGGGGTTTCATCTGCTCTCTCGATAACCATTGGAATCATCGTCATTGCAACAGCTCTCTTCATGGCATCCGCCATTCTGGGAGTAGAAAAAGGAGTGCAGACCCTTTCAAAAATTAACCTTGTTTTAGCTATTTCCCTCCTCATTTTCATCTTTGTGCTGGGAGAGACATCTCAAATCCTGGATATCTTTACCTCCACGCTTGGGGGATACGCCAATAATATCATCGATCTGAGCCTCCAATCACATCCGTTTGAAGGCGGGGGGTGGAGCCGGGAATGGACCATCTTCTACTGGGCGTGGTGGATCTCGTGGTCGCCGTTTGTGGGCCTTTTTATTGCCCGTATCTCCCGGGGAAGAACAATCCGCGAGTTTGTTCTGACCGTCCTTACTGTTCCGACTCTCTTTACCTTTCTGTGGTTCTCGGTATTCGGGGGGTCAGCACTCTCTCTCGAACAGAGTGGGGCAGTTGATTTGGCGGTCTATGCAGAGGAGGACGTTTCACTCGTACTCTTTGCATTTCTCGAACACTTCCCGTTCTCCGCTGTTATCTCAATTATCGCGATACTCCTCTTGCTCATCTTTTTTGTGACCTCGGCGGATTCTGCGACGGTGGTTCTCGGCTCACTCACATCCGGGGGAAGCCAGCATATTCCGACATACAAAAAGGTGATCTGGGGCCTCTCGCTCTCTGGTGTAGCAATCATTTTGTTATTCAGCGGGGGGCTCTCCTCTCTTCAGATGATGGCGATAACAGCGGCGTTTCCGTTTATGTTTGTGATGATTCTGTTGTGTTATACGCTTTATATCGGTCTGTCGCAGGAAATGGTGGGGAAGTGAGTTAATCAGAATCTGAAAGGAGGGGTGGTGATTACGGGTATGGATTATAGATGGGTTGTCCGGGGCCGGATTTAGGTGATTTTGATGCGTATATTGGGGAGTTATCGTAGAATCAAGGCGTCTTCTGGCAACGGGGTATCAGATAAGGGTTTGCTGACAGGTGCCGTCCGGAAATGGCACCGGTTGGACATGGGTGAAATGACTGAGACAGTCCCATTTCAAAATTCCGGAACTAATATTTGTGAATCCCTGTTTTACATCCCGGATGCTAACGTGTGCCAGTACCCGTTGGAATAATACGCTGTCAGAAGTCCGTTGCTATCATAGAACTTTCCACCCGGATGCCCGGACTGCCAGTCCAGGTTTAACCAGTAACTGGGTATCATGTCCTTACCATATTCGAGATGGTATGCCACGGTCTGGCAGTTGTAGCGTTTGGTGATATACTGTGCAATTGAATCGAAGTCCTGTTCATTGTCCGTCACATACACCTCAGCATAGGCATGGCCCCCTCCCTCTGCGCCCTGTGCAAGGATCACACGTGCACTGCCGCTCGTGGATTCAACAAGGGAAGCAATTAATATCGCAAAATCGTCACAGTCTCCTTTCAGTCCGATATTGATGGTATTGCTTGCGGGAGAGAAATATTCGAATCCTCGTGGATCAGAAACGTATGTCCATTGTTTGTATGTTTTTTCCCAGATGTCACAGAGTTGAGCAATCGTTCTTTCACCCGGATGGGATGTATCAATCAGTGAAAGGGCATAATCCCGTGTCGTTGGGTTTCCGGAATCCATTGCCTTTTTTATTTGCCGGGCCCATGTCTCTTTCTGGGACGGGAGTTCATCAGTGGATAATGCAGGAGCAAGTGTCCCGGTGGAGTCTTTGTCATTTGGTGATGCTTTCATAATGGCCACTCCATGAAATACGGCAATGGCTATGATGAGAAATATGACGCTATTGATAACGATTTTCTGAGCAACGCTGATATATGGGGAAAAATCCAATCGGGAATGCCGATTGGGAGTCTCACGGTATGCGTCATATTCTGCTTTTGTGCGGGGGTCTGAGAGAACAGCATATGCTTCCTGGATTTTTTCAAAGTGTTCATCTGCATTTGGATGGGAGGACACTTTTGGGTGGTAGATTTGTGCGAGAATCCCGTATGCCTGTGAAATCTCGTCCGGAACTGCGTCGGGGGTCAGCCCCAGTATCTCATAATAACGTTCGCCCGTTTCCATGATGCCTCGTTTGGGTGGTCGTCCATATGCCTCCGGAGAGGGATAAACCTTATCCGAATAGATGCATTTTAATCCTATTTGAGAATGAACTTATCTAATCCGCATTACCTAAAGGCATAAAATGATATCTAACTGAGATATTCTCTGAGAAAAAAGACAGAGAGGATTTCTACTATCCCTTTTCTGGAAAATGCGAAAAAAGATACAGAATCCAACTCTGCCTAATTCCATTGACAATCGTATTGTTTGATCTCTCCGAATTGCGCATAGGGGGATGCATCTTTGGTTGTGCAATTAAGCACACATTCGATAGATATGAAGATCATTAATCCTAAATTTTGAACGAAATCTTTGATGACCTGGCACATACTGCTTATGATAAAGCAGAATTGCTCTCCCATATAATTAACAATATTTTAGGATATGGACTAAGGATTTGGATGTTATTTCGGGTTAGATTTAAAAATGATCGCCATATTCCTTTATTTCTTGAGGATACTCGAAAATACCGTAAAATGAAAAATATTACGCTTTGGAGCTGAAAATCACCCAACACGGAACAAAAGAAAAAGTATGGGCCCGCTGAGATTCGAACTCAGGACCTCCGCCATGTCAAGGCGACGTCATAACCAGCTAGACCACGAGCCCCGTGCCTACATATCTAGGTTTTATCATTATAAAAAATGATTTGTTTTGTTTCCGACATCAGCGGAGATCAGACAACGGATGTCGGTTTTTATATCGTATTTCAAATATGCGCAAAGCGTGCGGTGGAGACACCGTCGATCTTCATGATCTCGTCCATCGCTTCCTGGGGGACCGCCGCATCCACGTTTAAGACCATGATGGCCTCCTGTCCGGGTTGGTTGCGGCCGACCTGCATACCTGCGATATTGACGTTATA
This sequence comes from uncultured Methanoculleus sp., assembly GCA_964496155.1. Classification (GTDB taxonomy): domain Archaea; phylum Halobacteriota; class Methanomicrobia; order Methanomicrobiales; family Methanomicrobiaceae; genus Methanogenium. Next base: position 219 of record CAZBYH010000170.1, on the reverse strand, counting down.
GTGCCCGATGATGGTTGCAAACTGACCGATGACACCGGGGACGTCACGGTGGCGTGAGATGACCACGTCGCCGCCTGGTGTCATGTCGGTCATGTACTCACCAATGGCAACAATGCGAATCTTGTCTGCCGAAGAGACATTACCAGAAACTGATTCTTCCATCGTATCGGTCTTCACCGTGATGGTCATGATATTGGTAAATCCCTTTGACTCGGTGGT
>CAZBYH010000169.1:0-3967 GCA_964496155.1 uncultured Methanoculleus sp. | reverse complement strand
AAGAAGAGAAGTCTACGCCGACAGAAAGCGCCACTCCACCGCAGAAAAGCCCGATCGGGTTTATCACGGTCATTGGCGGAGCAACAGGTGCTGTTCTCATCTTCCGGAAACACTACCAAAACGAGTAATTACCTGCCGGAGAAACCGGCCCTGTCCGGTTCTCATTTTTATGACCTAAAATCTTTATTTTTCCCAGCCATCTACCATCTCATTCAGGGAAATGGGATTGTTTTATACAGTATTTTTTGATCTCGAAGGACAAAGGTATGCTCCAACATATTAATCTCTTATTCCGATAAAAGATTCACTCTATATTTAGGTGGTGTTATGGTTCCTCTATCAATCAGCAAATCAGCAATAATTCTTTTTACCGCCCTCATTCTCGTGCAGGGGGCAACAGCGCTCACGTTAGAACAGGCACCACTCAATCCGGCATTCGTCGCGTATACCGAAGGACTGGATGCACATGATGGCATCGCCCAATGCTCTGCCAACCGCTCCGTCAGCCGCTCCACGAGCCTTGCTGATGACGCCCGCCCGGCGTATGGTACTGACGCCCCGTACACGCTCGGCCTTATACCGGCACCCGGTGTCATCGTCTGGCCGGACCAATATACGGTAACTGCTCAGATAAACGGGGCATCCCTGCCCACCCGTTTTGACCTCCGCGATGAAGGCCGGGTCACCTCAGTTCGTGATCAGGGGAATTGCGGCAGCTGCTGGGCATTTGCCGCCTATGGTTCCCTTGAATCAACATATCTCACCGATACTGGTGAGGCAGAAAACTTCTCTGAAAATAATATGAACAACCTCTGCTCAAACCTCTACGAAGACGGTTTTGATTACGATCACTGCGACGGCGGGGACGCACCCATGGCCACCGCCTATCTCACCCGTGGCAGCGGGCCAATACGGGAGACCGATGATCCCTACATACTCCCGTTACCTTCAACCATATCACCCACCGATCTTTCCCCGGTGCTGGACGTTCGTGATGTCACCTATCTGCCGCCTCGGACAGGTTCGCTTGATAACGACCTCTTCAAGCAGACGCTCATGAACGACGGTGCCATCTACGCTGGATTCCAGGTAAACCTGTCCTGCTTTGCCGAAAACTACACAACCTATTACTGGCCGGGTGATGAGTATATCTCCGACGGCGGTCATGCTGTCGCCCTTGTCGGGTGGGACGATGACTTCCCAAAAGAATCGTTTGCCATAACTCCGCCGGGCAACGGTGCCTTCATCCTCAAAAACAGCTGGGGCACGGATATCGGGGAGGGCGGATACTTCTTTATCTCATATTATGACCCCATACTCTGCTATTTCTGGGTAGATATGCCCAATCCCTACGATTTTACGTTTTACAACACTCCCGGTGCACTGTACACCGGTGTCCTTGCATGTGAAGGGAGGCAGATATACCAGTATGACCCTCTTGGATGGACACAGAGCATCGGCACTGGTGCGTCCACCACATGCTATGGGGCCAATGTCTTTACGGCAAACGGGTATGAAGCACTCACTGACGTGAGCTTTTACACCCGTGAACCGGAGACTGAATACACCATTGCCATCTTCACCAACTTCATTACCCCGCCGGGTGATGCCGAACCAGTCGCATGGACATCCGGCACCTGTGCCCTCCCCGGATACCATACCGTTTCCCTTCCCAATTCCGTTCCCCTGATGTCAGGTGATACATTCTCGGTTGTCATCGAAATTTCGTCACCAAACGATGTACATCCGCTCGTTGTCGAGAAGCCGATTATATATTACTCCTCAAATGCCACAGCGAATGCAGGCGAGAGCTATGTGAGTGAAGACGGAGAGACCTGGGATGACCTGACCATCGCTTTTCCGAACACGAACGTCTGTATCAAGGCATTCACCCACCCCTTCACCGTTGTGCCAGACAATTATTCGACCATCCAGGCGGCAATTGATGCAGCCGCATCCGGTGACACCATCATTGTCAAAGCAGGCACCTACCCGGAGGAATTGGTGCTGAATAAAAAAGTCACCCTCGTAGGGGTGGGAATGCCGGTTGTCGCCATCCCGGCAGAAGGGGATGGTGTGGTAATCGTCGCAGATAATATCACCATCACCGGTTTCACGTTCGATGGAAACGGGGCTGCAAGCACGGGCATGGATATTGTGGGAAACAATTGCACTATCCGTGATGTTGAGATTACCGGATGCGAATTGGGCCTGTTTATCAGTGGTGTCAGCGGCCTCATGCTTTCCCAGACTGCTTTGCATGACAATGAATACAATATCATATGCGCTCATTATGTGCAGAACCCGGGCAACGATATTGATGAAACCGTCACCGTGAACGGTCGACCGGTCATCTACCGGGAGAGTATGTCAGGAGAAATCATTGACGCCTCCTCAAATGCGGGGGCAATCATCTGTGTGAACTGTACGGACATCATTATCCGTGACACCACGACCGGGATGATTGGGAACGGAATTGATCTGCATTACTGCCGGGATGTAATAGTGGAGAACATCACCGCAGATAAAGTAATAAGAGGAATACAGGTCACTGCCTCACAGGATATTATGGTACGAAACTCTTCGTTTGGCCCGGACATGCAGCTCGGCATGGAGATATTAGAGACAAACCGATTTTTGGCGGAGGGGAATGGGATCGCCTGCATTGACCTTCAGGGGATATTACTCATCCTGGCGGAGAACGCCACCATAAAAAACAACATCATCGACGGTCAGAATGATATCGGTATATTCGGAATAATGCTTTCCAACTGCTCTGTTAACAGCAATACCATCAATCGGGACACAGGATTGGGTATTGGCATCCGTTTAGCGGAGAACGTAGAAGTGAGTCACAACACGATAAACACCTCAGTCGCCGGAATCGTAATGCAAATAGCCGAAAATATTCAGGTGTCTGACAATACCATCCATTGCAATGAAACCGGGACTGCTCTCGCAATTATTGCAGATGGGGCAGACATCACCCACAATTACGCAGATAACTGCTCGATTCAGGCATTTATGGATCTGAGCAATTCCGTTGTCCGGGACAACCACCTCTCCGGAACAGATTATCCGGAGATCGGAGTCGCTGAGTCCGGAGGGGATGTCTATGTGTACCGTAATGACTTCGTATTGACAGAACCGGATGACATTGACAGAACTGTGTTCATTGCAGGCGTGACCCGGACGGAGGACTCCCTGCCGGATATGCAGGCAATGGCAGAGAGGTATTTCGACAGCAGTCGATCGGCTCAACTCTTCCTGACAGAACAAGGATCAGACAGTCTGTTCCAAAGCACAGTGTCCGGATACGGTTTATCTACCGCCACTGCCAGTAGCACGGAACGGCATGCAGAGATTATGGATGTAGACTGGGATTCGGCGGTCTGGAACTCCCCGACACCAGAGACCTATTGGTACAACGGAAATGCGTTCACCGCGTATATGGGCAATTACTGGAGCACCTACAATGGCACCGATACTACCCATGACGGCATCGGAGACACCCCCTTCACCATTTATGGGAATGAGACGGATATCTGCCCATTAATGAAACCTTTTGCATGGTATCTCACCCAAAATCCGAACGTATCCGATGGAAGTGATCCGTCAGCGGATATGGCAACGTCACCCGCCCTGACCACCGGACAGTCTGCGATCCTCCACTTCACTGGATCCGCAGTGCAACAAGTCATGATCACGGCGGCAGACGGGACGGGGAGTTTCCTCCTCACCGTGAACCCCTCCCCATCCGGGCCGGACGGCCTCACGGGACAGGTATACCAGTATATCACAGCAGAACTCACGGGTATGTCTGATGATCAAATCAGTGGGGCGGAGTTTGCCTTCCGCGTACCCGCGGCATGGCTGCGAGCAGAAGGAATTGCCCCGGCGAATATTGCGTTATGGCGCTTCCACGACGGAGTCTGGCAGGAGCTACCCACCTCAATAATTCGTGAGG
>CAZBYH010000168.1:0-3988 GCA_964496155.1 uncultured Methanoculleus sp. | reverse complement strand
GGATTGCCTGCACCTGAATCGGTGTGGGCTCTTCAAATCCCATATCTTCTATTGCTTTGATTATTTCCGGTGATATGGGAAATGTCGAGAAGCGAAAAAAATTTTCCATTGTGTTATTATGTGCTCCAGTACTTCATTATATATCGTATTGCGGGGGTGCGCATATGGCCCGAGTCAATCACGGTGATTGGGAATCCTGCTGTGGGTTGTATTTCACCGGTATGATCTGCGAAATCGATGCAAACAAACCAAAACGGTTAACGCTCTTCATGCAGCCTACTTAATAAAATTCCGCATGTATGAGTCGATGATTCATGTCTGATTGTGGACTGATATTTGGAATATACCGCGCGAATACCTATCCCATTGTTCTGATCCCGCATGACACCCACCCGAACATTTTTTTCTTTATTTCAGGATAGCTACCCGACCTCTTTTATGAATCAATGCCTGAATACATTCGCTCCGGGCCACTCCATCCGTCATGAGAGATCGGCATATCCGCCATCCCTGCAGGAGAGGAGATAATATTAATTCAGAGGGAGATCAGATGCACATGGAAGAAGATATCTGGTATACTGCCCGGCGCAAACAGATGGTTGACCGGCAGATTGCAGCCCGGGGCGTGTCAGACTCTGCGGTTCTCGATGCCATGCGTCGCGTACCCCGTCATCTTTTTGTTCCGGGGTATCTGCAGGATGACGCCTACGACGACTGTCCGCTTCCCATTGGACATGGGGCCACCATCTCTCAACCCTATATTGTGGGAATGATGACTGCCCTGATTGAGCCAAAACCTGGGGATAAGGTTCTGGAGGTTGGGGCGGGGTCTGGATATCAGGCAGCGATACTTGCTCTGATCGGCTGCCGGGTCACGGCGATTGAACGAGTTCCTGAACTTGCCCTCCTTGCACAAACGAATCTGAAACAGGCAGGTGTGGAGGGTGTCATCGTCATCGTGGGGGACGGGACGGCATTGCCGGAGAGCGAAGGCCCTTTTGATGCCATCATCACCACCGCTGCAGCACCAGAAGTCCCGTCCTCACTAACGGCACTGCTGGCTGACGGCGGCAGAATGGTGCTTCCGGTCGGAGATCGTGATGTGCAGGTGCTGACCTGTATCCATAAAACAGGGGAGAAGCTGACCGTCTCACACCATGGTGGCGTGCGATTTGTTCCTCTGATCGGTGCACAAGGGTGGCCCCCGGTTTGATAAAGAATGAGAAATGAATCGTATTTCGATACCGGGGGGGATTGTCGTAAACAGGTGTTTATCATCCGGAATTACTCCGTCCATTCCGCGCAGGGCCGGGAAGAAGCAACAATAAGTGTGCCTGACTCGTAAATCTGTGATTAAAGACACCGGAAAAGAGAAAGAGGCAGCATCACGGGTAGGCTGGGAAGAGGTGACATGGTCCTTTCCGCAAACTGTCCTATCTGAATATCGGTCATATGCGATTGACTGGAGATAATAAGGCATAACAGACGAATATCGTCTGCATTATTATCATGGATGACCTTTTTATCAGAGAAGGGCACATATATATAAAATGGAGTGAGTTTTCTGGCAAATCAAAATAGAAAAAAAAGCGGGCAGGCTGAAGAACCTGCAATCGTACGGGTGAAACTGCCCAGCAAAAGAAATAGGGAGATGTTTGCTGAAGCAGATCTGATGCTCGGCGCAAACCATATCCGGGTGCGCTGCTTCGACGGAATTACCCGAACCGGGCGTATTAAGGGGAAGATCAAGAAGCGGGTCTGGATTCGCGAAGGCGATGTGTTGATCGTCGTGCCGTGGTCATTCCAGGACGAGAAGTGCGACATCATATACCGGTACACGCGACCACAGCGGGAGTGGTTACAGCGCAATAGATATCTCTAAATATATACAATTCAGGATAGAATCCGGTATTTTATCCAAGTATTTTCTTTTTTAGTAACACGTCAAATCCTATCATAAGAGGATGACGGGTATTGATTGGTAGTAAGCATTTACTCAACTGACAAAGAGAGAAAGTAATCAGACCCTTTTTATCCAATGTTTGAGCCCGGAAGAATCTGGTCAAAATAAGAGAAATCTTTTGATTTACCCCTATCGAACGGCAGTATTCTAAATATCCTCCGGCAGATTCCGCGATGAAGGTTCATTTCTCTTTTCTGACCTGCTTAAACCACCGTTTCCGCGGTTCCCGGTAGAGGTGGGGGATGTCGCCTCCCTTTGCAGAACGGACATCTGCGATGGTGTAGAAAGCATTCGGATTGAAATGCTGCACCATTCCAATCACGGTTCCGATGTCTTTTCGCTTCACAACCAGAAAGATCAATTTCACCGACCCGTGTTTTCCTGCCCCATCCACGGCAGTCACCCCGTATCCGTTGGATTTCAGTGCGGAAATCAGGTCTGTTGCGTCATACTGGGTGATGACCCGGATAAGATTGATTCCGATTGCCATCCGCTCCTCCACGAGAATGCCGACAAAGTTGCCGACCGCAAATCCGGCCGAATATGCGAGAATATTGACGATGCTCCCGATATCCTGAAATATCTGTCCAATGGCGATCAGCCATATGAGTATCTCGAAGAAGGCGACAAACGGGGCAAGCAGTTTCATTCCCCGCGAGATGAATATGATGCGGAGCGTTCCAAAGGTAACATCAGCGACCCGGGCGGTAAAGATCAGCAGCGGAAGGATCACCAGAGAGAAGAACTGGGGATCCTGAATAAAGGTGAAATCCATAGTAATCATGTTCCATAGGTACGTTAATTCCAGAGATCGCGGCCGCGGTCGAGATCCAGCGGGTCAAGCTCCATCAGCTGGTCGGGATACGGGGCAAAGAAGGTTTGATTATCAAGGTTTTTCTCTTTGAACCGGAGGATTCACTGCATGATGATAATTTCAGCGTATATTGGGATGGTTATCCTTTCCGGATGCCATGGACATCCTCGTATACGATTCCAATTTTCGTAGTCATCTCCTTACCTCCTGAGAATACTAAATAGCAGCCACAATCGGAATGTATCGTACTATGCTGCCCAGGAACAATCAGAAACTGCCCATGGATTGAAAGGGTAAGGAGAAGAAATAGGGAACATTACGTTCCTTGGAGACAAAAAAATGGTTCCCCAAAAGACACGATTCCCCCTTCATGCTTCCAGCTTTCTTGCCCGGTCTATCAATTGAGAAACCTCTTTTTCCGGAATGCCTGCTCTCTCCGCAATTTCACGGGGAGATTCCCCGAGTAACTGCCCCAATGTCACAATCTCTGCATCCACTAGTTTATTGAGTGTACAGGCATTGACACCTTTGAGGATTGTTATTGGGCAGAGACTCCGATTGGAAACCATTGACCCAATATTTTCCTCTTCTGGATTGTCCCATCCGATGTGTTTGATATCCCAACAGGAGGCATAGCGTTTTGCATGGGCAGAAAGTTTAGTGTTGGTGACAATCATCGCCTTATCGATGGTGAAACTGTTCCGCCCCTCTTTGTATCCTTCCTGAACATCCTCAACGATGGCCCGTGCGATACGCCCCTCGTCAAGACCGGTCACCCGGTGATGGTTGCAGTGGTGTTTTACCTCGACAAAATAGGTGATGCCGTTTTTGCGGGCGATGGCATCCACTTCGTGTTCACCGCATCGACCCTGGAGTATCCTGCCTTCTTCAACCTCATAGCCTGAACCTTTCAACAATGCACGAACATAGAGTTCAAAATCAGGTTTTGGACAGAGGATTCCGATGGCCTGCCGCACATTTGTCCGATCTTCAGCCCTTGGGTGGTATTTGCGTGCAAAGGTATGGATCATACGCAGAATATCCCGGGTACGGATCTCGTCATACAGGTGACGTTCAACATCCTCAGCGACTTCAATGACTAAGTCTTCCGGCACCCCGTAATTGCGGGCTGTCCGCATCACCCGGTTCCGGTCATAAGCCTGCTTTGTTCCGTCTGCCTTGATTACGCATTTCATGTCTCAGGATACTCC
>CAZBYH010000167.1:0-3990 GCA_964496155.1 uncultured Methanoculleus sp. | reverse complement strand
GTGCCAACGTCAGAACCGACACTCCCATCTGAGCGATTTCGGTTCTCCATCAAAACATCGAGATACAGAGTGGCAATTTAAAGGAGATAAACCCTCGCATTTCACTTTGCATCCGACATCGAATCTCCCGTCACCCGAAAAAATCCGGACAACCACAGAGATTCTGTATATCTGTTATTCTATTGTCATCGGAACAAACAAAGCTTATTCGAGCGTGTTTGTCCGAAACAATCGACCTAACTAAGTGGTATCCAACAGGATATAAAGATTTTGATAATTTTCAGGATTTTACCCTATTTATTACCCATAACATGCCACATAGCCGTAATTTGCATACAGTTTTATGCAAAATTAATTGATTCGCGCAGACGGACGGCAAAAACCAGATTGAGATATCAGGTTTAGAACAAAAAAAGATAAAAATCCAAGAAATCAATTGCGTCGTCGGGAAAGTTCCTCAAGCACATCGCCGAGGTCTTCACCCGAAGCGCGCAAAGCCAGCAGAATGTGGAACATTAAATCAGCAGCTTCTTCAACAGTCCGTTCAGAAATCCCGTTTTTCGCTGCAAGAATAAATTCAGTCGTCTCCTCTCCCACCTTTTCGAGGGCCTTATCCACTCCCTTCCGGTGAGTAAGAATAGAAACAACATAAGATCCTTCAGAACGCTCGTCCATCCTCTGATTTATCGTATTCCACACGTCAACAATGACCCCAGCATCCATATTATTCACCCTCTGCTACAATATCCGAAACCTCTGCATTAAACATACGGCGACACAGGAGGCGCACCTTTTCCACATTACAACCGCCCCTGCCAATTGCAATACCCAGATCACCCTTCTTTTTTATAACGATGCGAGTTTTATCGGAGTCCAGGTCAGCCTCTGACTTCAGCACTTCAATTGGCCGGATCGCATTTCTGACGAGTTCATCAAAAGATTCGCCCTCCTCAACCATCTCAATGCGTTTTCCGAGAACCCGCTGCATCCGTCGTATGTTATCTCCATTTTTACCAATTGCAAGACCCATATCACCTTTTTTAACCACATAGATGATCCGGTCAAATTCATCATCTACGATACAGTCAATTGCAATCGATTTTGTAAGAATACGAAGTTCTTCAATATATCTGCGCTCTTTAAAGCCTATGACATTATGCATCAGTCAGTCTCTGTAATATTTTTCCTGTCACGCAATAAACCCCTTGTTTCATTCAAAATGATAATATTTCCATAGAAATATCCAGTAAGTTTATTGTTTCGCATCAAAACAATTATTCTATGTACGGGAAATACAAAATCCCATTTGAATATTCTGACGATATCATCACACTCTCCATCACAGAAGACGGGGATTTTTTCAGATATGTCCGGCAAATAAAAGATAAGAAAAAAGAAGAGAAAACGCTCCTGACAACAGAGAGTGCCACTGTTGCCATCAACCCCATTGAACCGGTAAATCTTCCAAAACAGATTACTCAGTATCTTGAGGTTGAATTCACTCCCATCCTCATTGAACCCGAAGGAATTAAGGCCATATATCTTTTTTTCCCTATCGAAATCGGAGTAATTGTCTTCGGTAACAAAAAAATGGAAGCAGTAGACATCTTTTCTTTTGGCCCCCAGAAATATTCACTCTATGGACCTTCAGCAGGAGGAGTCATTACCAGATATTACTCCAGTAATATTTACTCATCCCCTCCGGAATCCAACAGATACTATACCGGTATTCTCCGTCTGGAAATCGAAAATAAGACCACTGAATGGGCTAATATTAGCAGAACTGTTCTGGACGGATATAGCATGAAGATCTATTACGGACCACATGTAGCGATGTTTGCACGCATGAAAATACTCTCACCAACAAATGCTGAAACCGAATTTATTCGTAACCCGTCTGCATCTGATTTCCAGAAGGCAATCGAAGTCTATCACATCCGCAGCATATCCTCAATAAAAAGTATCTTTTCCATGGAATGGGGGTACTGACCAATGACCGACATCCTCGATTCCACACTTGCCAATGAGACATCACTATTTGCTTACCGCCTTTATGGCGAAACTACCGTGAGTGAACTCCTGTGGTTCATGATTATAATCATTCTCGCAGTCATTATCGCCAAAATAATCACACTCAACCTCGCCCGGTTTCTTAAAAATCGTGTCTCAAAAAATGATCTGAATCTTATCAGCAAGGCTGCGTACTGGCTGATTTTTTCCATCGGCTTTTTGCTAGCCCTCCCCTACCTCGATGTAGACCTCTCCGGGCTCTTCGTCGCAGGAGGAGTCGTCGGTATCATCATAGGATTTGCTGCACAGAGCGTCTTTGCAAATCTTATCTCAGGTATCTTCCTCATCTTTGAACAGCCCCTGAAATTCGGAGATAATGTACTCATCGAAGACACCCTCATCGTTGTTGAGGACATCCGAATTTTTTCCACCATTGGAAGGACATTTGAGGGCATTTATGTCCGGATACCCAATGAAAAGATATTCACCACCACAATCACCAATTATGTCGCAAATACCGCACGCAGATTTGAATACAATGTGGGAATCCGCTATCAGGACGATGCTGCACGCGCGATAGAAATTATTGAGGATCTCATCGAAAAAGAACCATTCTGTCTGAAAAATCCAGGCCCCTCTGTATATGTGGATGAACTGGCATCAGACGGAGTGATAATCAAAACACGCATATGGGCTCCATCAGGGGTATGGTGGGACATCAGAACAACCATGCTCTGGAAGATTAAGTGCGCAATTGAAGCAGAAGGTATGGAGATACCGTTCCCCCAACGCACAATATGGGTTAATCCAAAGGATGAAGAGAACGCCCCATTCAAACCCATCTCTGATACGAATCGGGCCACGCTAAAAGACCTGAGGGCATACAAACCATCCCCGTCTGAACAAGGGGAAAACCATCCGTACAAGAGCACCGCAGAGAACGACTCCTATGAATCACAAAAAAAGAGAGAGAATACTGAATTAGATATCTAAATTCAGTTTTCTGCAGATGATGTCCATAACACCATTTTTTATGCCAAATTTGCAATCATCCTGATTAATCGGGGACGGAAGAGGCACATCAAAATCACGGCCATCAATGGTCACCCGCACTTCCTGTTCCCGGAATTTTACCGAGGGAGGTGTGGATTCTTCACCAGATAATTCCAACGTGATATAAAAATACGTGGAATCCTCTACGATATCATAATCAAAGTCATCTTCAAAGTCATCCATATGGAAGATACGTCCATCATCACCGGAACCTGAAATGATTGTACAACCGATAAACCGGGGGGGTTCATCACCAGGCATGTTTCGGATCATATCCTCCATTGCTTTTGCCAGATTTCTGAAGACGTCATCGTTTGGTTCTTTTGCCATTTATTTCACGCACCGAATATTTTTGTCCATGACGCGTTACAATTCCCTCTTCCTCCAACCGAACGAGTGAGCGTTCAATCAGGGAGACAGGGATGTCTGTTATCCTTTCTATTTCAGAAACAGACAAATCACTGTTACACAGTGCGGTTATAAGATTGATTTCTGTTTCCCCTGCTAATATTTCTTTGCTCGTAGACACAAGATCATCCAGAGCGGCATCAAGATCACTTTCAATATACTCAAGTGTTTCAATGTGCTGGTTACGGGCATTCAACAGAGAGCTAAGATTCAACACGGACTGATGAAACAGGCTATTTGGTGAGGATACCCCCCCCTGTGCGAAAGCGGGTAATTCTGCCATTTTTATATCAATAGTGATGTCACGGACAAGGCAGTAGTATTTCCTTCTCCGCGCATCGGTGCGTGAAGAAAGGAACTCCACGCGCTCCATATACTGGAGGTGATCAATCACCGCCTTAGGGTTTAGCGTCAGCCGCTGTGCTATCTCAGTCACATAGCATGGCTTCTCCCGGAGAAGTCCGATGATACGCCGCCTATTGCGGTTACCAAGAATATCCAGAAGATCGGAACCCTCAT
>CAZBYH010000166.1:0-4019 GCA_964496155.1 uncultured Methanoculleus sp. | reverse complement strand
GAACCAAAAGTCCGCATCACGGCAGAAGGGCGTGACAAAGACGCCGCCGAAAGGATGGCACAGAAAGGGGAAGAACTCCTTCGTTCAGGACAACTAATACATTAATATAGAGCAAATATCACTTAGTGACTATGCTCTGTGTCCTGCTTGCAGCCGGTGAAGGGAAACGAATGGCTCCCCTCACCGCAACCCGCCCGAAAGTGATGCTCCCTGTCGCAAACCGTCCCATGATAGAACATTTGATCTGTGCGGTGCGTGATGTGGGGATTGACTCATTTGTTATCGTTGTCGGGTATCGGGAAAAGGAGATTCGTGACTATTTTGGGAGTGGTGGGAAGTGGGGCGTCTCAATACGCTACACTGTCCAGAGAACACAGACCGGCACCGGTGATGCCCTCCGTGCGGCAAAGGGACTCGTCAAGGGACAGTTCCTCCTCATGAACGGCGACATGATCGTAACAGCTGATGATATCCGACGCATATGCGCCTCGCCGGCACCGGCAGTCGGCGTGGTTGAGAGTGAGAATCCAGAACAATATGGTGTGATCACAGAGAAGGAAGGTATCATCACCGGCATCTATGAAAAATCAACAAACCCACCCGGGAATCTGATAAATGCAGGAATATATCTTTTTGACGATGATATCTTCGGTGAGGTAGACCGCCTTATTCCATCTCCCCGCGGGGAATATGAGCTGACCGATGCACTGAAGCCTGCCATATCAAGCGGTGAGCTGCATGCGGTGCCGCTTGCATCATGGTGCGACATTGGCGCTCCGTGGGATCTTCTGGAAGCAAATGAGCTTGCCCTCTCTGATATGGCCTCTGATATCCGGGGGGAAGTTGAAGAGGGCGTTACTCTGAAAGGCGCGGTGGTGCTTGGAGAAGGAAGTGTGATCCGATCCGGGACGTATATCGAAGGCCCCTGTATGGTCGGGAGCGGTTGCACCATTGGGCCGCATGTCTACATCAGGGGGCATACCGTCATTGGAAATGACTGCCACATCGGGCATGCCAGTGAACTCAAGAACTCGGTAATCTTTCCCCGGACAAAGATTCCCCACTTCACCTATATCGGTGACAGTGTCATCGGGTCAGGCTGTAATTTCGGTGCCGGGACAAAGGTGGCAAACCTTCGTCATGACAAGGAGCCGGTAAACGTCGGAGGGATTTCAACCGGGCGCAAGAAATTTGGAGCGGTAATTGGTGACAATGTCCTCTTTGGCATCAACTGCTCCATAAATGTCGGCACTTCTGTCGGGAGAGATGTAAGGGTTGGGCCTCATACCGTGGTGAGCGGTACGATTGCAGACGAATCCGTTATCGGGAGGTACTGATACCATGCAGGCAGTTGTTCTTGCAGGTGGAGAAGGGTCCAGACTGCGCCCGCTGACCCGCAACAGGCCCAAGGCACTTCTTCCGGTTGCAAACCGGCCCATTATTGAGTACGTGATCGAAGCACTGACAGAGGTAGGGGTGCGGGACATCACCGTTGTTGTCGGATACCGCAAAGAGCAGGTCATTCGCCGTCTTGCAGAGCTTCCCGTGACGGTTAATGTGGCCATTCAGGAGAAGCAGCTGGGTGTGGCAGATGCCCTCCAAGCGGCAGAAGAGCATGTATCAGGCAGGTTCCTCCTCCTCCCGGGCGACAACATAATCACCGCAGCATCACTCCGTCCTCTCTGCGAAGGTGGACCGGCGCTTCTCACAACACCTCACTCGCGGCCGACGGATTTCGGCGTGGTGCAAACCCATGAGGGTTTTGTACAGGATATCACAGAGAAACCGGAGGTGGCTGAATCATTTACGGTTTCCACCGGCGTCTTCTCACTGGACCCTTCGGTGTTCAGTTATTGCGAATCAGGGTTGGAATTTCCGGGTATGATTAACCAGATGATCGCTGATGGGACGAAGATCCGTGCACACCGGATCGCCGGCGGGTGGTCTGATGCAGTCTTTGCATGGGAGCTTCTCACCCTGAACCGATCACAGTTAAAAAAGACGGTCCCTCTCTGTTCAGGAACCCTTGCACGGAGTGCGACCGTCATCGGCCGCGTGTCTGTTGGTCACGGGACTGAGATCCTTCCGGGGACGGTGATCACCGGCCCGGCAATCATCGGTGCAAACTGCACCATCGGCCCAAATGCCTGCATATCTGCCGGAACGTCGATTGGATCCGGTGTTACCATAGGCCCCTTCTCGCATATTTCACGGAGTATCCTTATGAATGATGTGATAGTCGGTTCGCATTCCAGTATCCGGGGGAGTGTGATTGGAGAGGGATGCAGACTTGCAGACCATACTGCAGCGGTGTGCGGAGAGTTTTCAACCCATGTTCGCGGGAAGCATGTGTCCGGACTATTTGGCACAATCATGGGCGACAGGGTTGACACGGCGCCATTTACGGTTCTGAAAGGTGCTGTTGTTGGTAATAATGTAGCCGTTGATACGGGTGGCCGGACAATTTCCGGGTCCATTCCGGACCAGACAGTGGTGATGTAGGTGTGCGGTATTGTCGGGTATATCGGCTGGCGAGACGCTGCACCGGTGATTGTCGGGGGCCTTAAAAACCTTGAGTACCGGGGATATGACTCATTTGGGGTTGCCACGGGGACAGATCACCTCATGGTGGTCAAGCGGAAAGGGCGCATATCAGAGCAGACGGAATGTGTGGCGACCTGCCAGGGTGCCCGTGGTATAGGGCACACCCGGTGGGCGACACATGGCCCGCCTAATGACATCAATGCTCACCCCCACAGTGACTGTACCGGACGATTTGCCATCGTCCATAACGGGATTATTGAAAACTATGCTGAACTCAAGCGCGGACTGGAGAGTCGCGGCCATCATTTTGCCTCTGATACCGACAGTGAAGTGATTGCACATATGATCGAGGAGGCTTGGGAGGGCGATTTTCCTGCGGCAGTCCGTGCCGTCATCCCGTTTCTGGAGGGATCATATGCGATTCTTGCACTGTGTGCAGATTCTGATGAGGTCATTGCAGCCCGAAAACGGAGTCCGCTTGTCATCGGTGTGGGAGATGGTGAATTTTTCGCGTCATCTGATGCAACACCCATCGTTGCGTATACCCGGGATATTCTGGTTCTTGAAGATGGGGATCTCGCTGTGTTACGGCGGGGATCGGTTACGATGGAGAACGGAGGGGTGCCAATCGTCCGTAAAACAACGTACGTCGACTATGATATTGAAGCGGCTAAAAAAGGTGGTTTTGCGCATTTCATGCTCAAGGAAATATTCGAGCAGCCGGACGTATTCCAGCAGTCATTCCGTTTGGCACAGAAACACCCGGAGATCAGCTCCCTCCTTAGCCATGCACGCGGTGTGTCGGTAATCGCCTGCGGCACCTCGTATAATGCCGCCATGCTCTTTCGGTACTTTGCAGAGAAGGAATGTGGTGTGCCCGTACGTGTGGACATGGCGTCAGAGTACCGCTATCTCTCTACTCCGATTGACGAGATTGTGATTGCGGTGTCCCAATCGGGAGAGACGGCGGATACACTCTCAGCCCTGAGAAAAGCGTCTTCCTGCAACTGTCCGACCATCGCAATTACCAATGTGCAGGGGAGTTCGATTACCCGGGCAGCAGAACAGATAGTCTACACGGGGGCCGGGCCGGAAATGAGTGTGGCTGCCACAAAATCATACATGGCACAATTTGCATCCTTTGCGGGGCTGCTTTCAGGGATGAACGGTAATAGGGAGACATCGTCTGTGGAACGCTCCGCCCGGCAGGCCATTGAGGAAGCCCTTCTGACCGATGTGAGTGAGGCAGTCGCTCTCTGTGTCAAAGCATCCACCCTTTTCTATGTTGGCAGGGGAGTTTTTTATCCGGTCGCTATGGAAGGGGCACTCAAGATGAAGGAGATCTCCTATATCCATGCTGAGGGATATGCAGCGGGTGAGATAAAGCATGGTCCGTTTGCTCTTCTTTCAGAAGAGACACCTGTTCTTGCCGTCTGCCTGCCGGGAGACGCGTACCGGTCGATGTTGGGCAATCT
>CAZBYH010000165.1:0-4049 GCA_964496155.1 uncultured Methanoculleus sp. | reverse complement strand
ATAATGCCGCCTTTACATGGCGGAGATCCCCGGTTCGAATCCGGGCAAGCCCATTCTGTTTTTTGACTTATTTGTGCATTCAGTTGAAGGAATGTCGGTAGTGCTTATCACCAGTCCTGAACCTGGGAGTCTCTGTTTCAATCCCGATGGTTCATTTACCTATACTCCGGATGCCGTTTTTACTGGTACCGACTGCTTCCTGTATGTAGCAGAGGATGAATTAGGCGACCTCTGGTTTAGTGAGTACACTCAGGTAACGATAACCGTAATAGATCCCTCACAAACAAATGTTCAGGAATTCCCGGGCATGTTTGTGGTGATCTATGGCGTTATTCTTGGTACAGCATTTATCGCAACGAGGATGAGAATTCGCCGATAAACCTCAAAAACCATCTTTTTTGAGAAAAAAATATAATTTACCCCACCGGCACATAAATCTCCGTCAGAATCTCCTCTGCTGCCACCTCACGCGGGTCGTTTGGATATACCTCACGAATCGGGCCGGTGACCTCCCTGCTGTATTCGGTCATCCATGCGAAGATCTCATTGTAGGTAGTTTCCAATGTCTCATACGGGCCTTTGTGGGTCGCCCTGAGCATCCTTCCGCCGGGGAGCGTATAGCAGGTCATGCCTTTTGGCCCGTTTCCATTGATGACGAGCGGTGCCGCTACTGGGATTGCGACTTCAATATCGGCGTCTCCCTCCTCTGGCGCCCGCATCGCCTCTTCCGGGGAGGTTTCGTGGCAGATAAAGACTGGCATGCCCATAATCTCAATCCCCTTATCTTCTGCGTAGAGAAAGAGTTTCATGATCATCGCTGGAATCTCTTCCCGATAGAATCCCTGGCGGCGTAGACCAATGATTGTCTGCGGTGTAATCTCAGTGATAGTAATCTCTGTCATGGTTCTTCGTGCAAAGAATTGCAGAATTATCTCTTTAAGCATTGGCCCTGCGGGGTGAAAGTGAAAGCTAACTGTACGCTACCGGTAACAGGATGTATTGTCATGCCTGATCCTGCATCAATTATCCAATTTTCCTGAAATGACTACGCAAAAAAAACAGGGTAGGGGTTACGCCCCAACAAAGGTAACGGTGAATGAGGTCTCATCCGGCACAGTTTTTTCCCATGAACGGGCGTATCCCGCCTCAAAGGTGCCGGACGGTTCGCCTGAGAAGGTCACCAGCCACTTGTGAATACCGCCTGCACCGGCAAGCGGTGTCTCTGAATACGGGGGGACAAATGAGTCCGCAGCAATCTCTGCAGTGCCAGATACTGTGGCTGTCCACTGATATCCGGTCGTTGGGTTCTCATCCAGTGCAATAAGGGCGGCACTGCCCTTTGGCAGCGCGATGGTGGTGCCGTCATTCGCACTGTTCACCTGTACCACAGAGGTGCCCTCAGGAGTTACGTAGAAGGTGACGGTGTAGGTCTCGCTCTCCGACTGGATGCCTTCCCATGAGCGGAGGTATACCGCGCTGAATGTCACCATACCGGTTGCCTCTGGCTTCAATGTCCAGACATGGGCGCCACCTGCACCCGGGATCTGTTTTTCGGGTGGGACAAAGGTATCGCCGGTGATGGCGAGGCCTTCACTCCCGGTCACATCCCATGAGTAGCCGGTTGTCGGGTTCTCCGGGAGTGTTATGGTAATTTCGGTCTGCATGTCAACCGGGATGATATCTCTGTTATTCTCCTGAGTAACCGGGGCAATTTTGTCATTCCCGGTTTCCGTCGTAATGCACCCTGCTGCACAGATAATGCCTGCAAGAGTGATTAGCATCAGTATTCCGTATACCGCTTTCATAGGCGCTCATTGGAGTATTGGCGAGATAACTGATAAATGAAGCGATGATTACGAATTTCTTTGCACTTATTCCCGGCATCCGAAAAAAGGGATGTATAGGAATGTATGGAAAATACGGGAATTATGGTGGGTATAAGAATGTATGAAAAATATGGAAAATATGAAAAGTATGGCATCTGCCTTTCTGCCTACCGCTTCCGCCACACCACCAGAAGCAGCAGCACGCCGAGAACGATGACTGCCCAGAGGAAGATGTCATAATATGGTGACTTCTCTGCTTCTGCCCGAGCCAATAGGGCAATATGTCCGGGTTCAGTCAGGTTCATCCTGAGTATCTGCACTCCGCCGTCTAAGACTTCCGGGACGGCCATCAGTACCGGTTCTGTACCATCTGTGCGGTACAGTCCGTAGGTATTCCGTGTCATTCCGGTGGTATTCACCGGAATGTCTGCGGTGATGGTGGCCACAGGGGGATTCGTTGATTCTGCTGCGGCAATGAACGTGATGTTCATCGCGTCCCCGTAGCGCAGGTAGCCCTCAGGCGTCTCATACGAATCATACAGGAGTGCAAAGTCCTGTCCGGTAACAGAATACGGGCCGAACCGGTATTCGGTGTCAGAAAAGATATCTGCTGCAAAAAACGCCGGACCCTGCAGAGATGGTGCCTCTACCCGGCATCCGGATGCAGCATAGAACTGGATATACTGTGTTACATCCGTAAATGTGGAACCGGTGATCGTGCACTCATATACACCAATTCCGAGGACAGCACCGCCGGCCCCTGCGAATGTGACGTCATCGAGCCTGCATTTGCCTGAATTCTCCATGAGAATTCCTATCTCAGCGCCAAGAATACTGGTCTCTTCCACTGCCGCATCAGTGGAGTCTTTTATGGTTATACCCACGTTATCGGTAGAGATGCGGGACCCGGAGATGGCTGTTGCATTGCAGAATACCAGCTCTATACCGATTCTTTTGGCAGTGACTTCGGTATTGGTGATGATCGTTTCCTGACAACCGGTAAGAAAAACACCGGTACCATCACTTATGATCCGGCACCCATCTGTCTGCAGCCCAACGGTCTGGTTGGCGATGATACCGGCACCCGATGCGGTGCAGGCAAGGTTCTGAATGACAACCCCGTCTGCATTCACATAGAGGGAGACGTTGTCCGCGCTGGTGCCGATTCTGGCCCCGTCTTCTCCCGAGAGGGTGACCGGTACGTTGACCACCACCCCGCCCGGATAGGTGCCTCTTGCAACCCTAATCACATCGTTTGGTGACGCTGCATCAAGTGCACGTTGCAGGTCGGGATAGTCTCCTCCCGTGGGGGCAACAGAGAAGGTCTGCGCCTGAACGCATCCGATCGTGATGATTACAAGCAGCAGAATGACAGCTGCCCGTGTCGTTTTTCCGTTCATATTTTCACCACCCTGAGGGCTACATCCCGCGTAAACGACTGCTCCAGATCCATTATCGCATCAGAATCGAGGAATGTGAAGAGTGTGTCATGGTATGAACCGGCGTCACGTGCCGACCATGACTGTTCATAGACATTCTTCCCGGTCTGTTTCATCAGGCCGGTGATTTTTGTATCTCTGAGTGCAGACATTTTTTCATCAATAGCATCTCCCTGCCGCATGAGTGGTTTGATGGCCCAGCTGTCCGGAATGCCCGATCCTGGTCCCGGAAGACTCTTCAGGCGGATACCTGTCACCGGCGTTCTCCCCCCAACAGAGAAGGCCCCGTCCGCGGGGATCGTACCACGGTCACCCCATGTGTGGGGTGTGCCGTGGACAAGCCAGGTGATCCCGACATCATAGGAATGGGATCCTGTTGCAGGCAATGGTACCGGATAGGGAGTAACAGGGATTTCATACGATGAATATTTCTCGTTTATGACCCTGTTGATGGTCGGATACCCGGCAACACGACCGTGAATGGATGAACCTACACTCCATTTCTCCTTAAACGGCACAATGTCATAGTGCTCACTGGTAGGTGAGGTCTCATAGGCAGTATAGCCGGAGGAGAAGAGGTCGTATGAATCTGTGAAGGTGTATGAAGCATCAGTCCGTTCTTTCCCCGTATTCTTCTCTTTGGTGGTATGCCCGGTAAAGCTGAATGCATAATCGTATGCAATGGAATCATGGTTATTCTGGAACGAATATTCATATGCCATTGTTCCTGACTCTTTCCAGTTCACGGTGCCTGCATACTCATCCTTTTTCACGCGAATCTCCA
>CAZBYH010000164.1:0-4054 GCA_964496155.1 uncultured Methanoculleus sp. | reverse complement strand
AAAGGGGATGAGAACTTTTGAATGCCAATTCGCGATAAGGCGGGTGGTATCAAAATAGCAAAACCAATAAAAAAAGGGATATCAGGTTCTGACACTCTCACCGTCACCGAACCCCGCTCTCTCCATCATCCCGGCGCATTATCCGGGTTACTTATTGGCTTTAAGAATCTCCCGAAGCGGGAACGTATACGGCCCAAGGGTGCCGTCATAGTTTCCTGCGGTGATCATCTTTATGCCGGGAATCTTTACCGAGGCCTCAATCCCTGCCTTCATGCCTGCATTGATGGCCGCCTCATCGATTCCATTCACCACAATCTCATAGACGCAGTTGACGCCTTCAGGCACCTTGGTGTCCGGCACCTGACTCCGGATGGTGGGACAGTACTTCTCATTCGTACTTGCCGGCAGGAAATCGTATTTCTTTGCGCCGACTTTTGAACCGGATGCAACAATGGGGAATGACGTAATTGTTCCAGGCACGAGCCCAATCGCATCAACCGATGCCTCTGCGGCCATAAGAGTCGCAGGCAGATTCTCTCCAAGGATGAGGAAGTTACCGCCGGCGATCCCCTTAACAATACCAAAATCTTCCTCGCCGATGTACTCGCCGTTCATGATGGGGATAGCCCAGCACGTGCGTTTACCTACCTTTACCTCGTGCTCATAGCCGTCGCCGAATACGTGGATTTCGACCTTAATGCGATCCTTTGCATCCGGCATACCATCAAAGGCTGCTGCGGTGGGCGAAGGGAGAACACACATGCCCAGACGGGCAACAACCTGTTCTTCCAGCCTCTTCTTACTGCCGGCAAAGAACATCATGGCAACGCCAGGGCGTCCGTCCGGTGTTTCATCCAAAGTTAGAATTCTCTCGATGCCTGCTTCACAGGGACACCCGATGTTTGTCGTTGCAAATCCGGTGGCCTCCGTTGCGATATTCACTGCCCATTTCTCATTGATTGCAGTGAGAATGACACGGCATGCCCAGTTCGGGAATGCTTCAGCATACTCATCTTCGATAAAAACGCCGTTTAATTTCATTTTTTTATTCTCTCCTCGGTAATTAACTATATGGTGCGGCATCGAACTATAACCTTTTCCTACAACTAATCGGCTCATCAAATCAATTTTGATGCAAATTAGCGGTTAGATCCAAATAATATCCCAGAATAGGAGTGATCGGGAAACCTTCTCCCTATTCGACCACACGAAGATTTCCTGTAAATCTATTAAAATTACGAGCCCATCCGAATAAACCGCTGGCCCATCCGAATAAACGATTTTTGTCTACTCACAGATAGATAAAACATTTCACAACGTAGTTCCGGTACCCCGGAAGCACCCTCGATTATGGTATGCTTTTCCCCGGAGTAAAGATGTGCACCCATCCGGTGATCAACACCGGGAACTAAGCCCCCAACATCTCCAGGAGATCCCCCCGGCGGAATGTGGCAGACAATTGTTGGAGGGAAATATCCCGGTCACCATAACAATCTTTCAATGCGTCATCTATTTTATCAACGGCATCCTTGTGATATCTGGCTTGCTCATCTTCAAATGCCTGAACCAGCGATGCAAAGTTACGATGAGAAACGTCTCCCAGGTCGGTCTTTTGATCGTTTAACAGTGCACGACCAATCAACATAGATAGGTAATGCGATGCATACGGGAGAAAATCTGGAGGATTTGAATCTGCTGGTCGTTTCCTTTGATTTTCAACGCTTCTGAAAATAAGGACTGCCAACAGCGCCTGAGCAGCATTTAAATCTTTGAAAATATCCGTATAAAGTTTCCCAAAGTGTTCTTTCCGTCGGAATTTTGCCTGGTGCGGTCTTTCTCTCCAGATCGCCAATACCGATTCTGCTACAATTGAACTGGAAATAGTATTAGATCCGCCACTGCCTTCTTCCCGCTGTCGCTTGTATGTGTAACCAAGGTCAGAAATTCCAATCTCAAGCTGTTTCTGTATTTCATCGTTTGAATGCAAGTCGCGAAGGTCTACCGGATTTTGACTATTTGTAGCGTAGGTGATATCCCGGACAAACTCTTTATCCGTTTCTGCCAGTTGGTAAACCCGGATCATTACATACGCGGACTCACTGACGGCATTTGGCAACGCATTATTCAGTGTTTCCTGAATGGTTCTACAGGTCTGCCCTCCATTAATCACCTGCATATTTTTGATTTGCACCTTATAATCGGACTTCTGAAATGCATTGTAATCAAACTTGTCACAAACTACCGTTATCCCATTATTGTAAAAATAAAATTTGTCAGACTTATCTGTATTACAAAGAGTTTCATGAATAGCGGTGTTTACCCGGTTGGAATGAAGCCCAAGATAACGGCGGATATTTCGTTCCAACAATTTATCGCCGAACTCGTTGAACAATCGCTGAATCTCCTGAACAGAGACCCGTCCAATAAGAACCCGCATATAGTTCATGTCCTCAACAATTGCCTGGCCACTCATTGTTACGATGGCATCAACCGATTTGGTGCGTTGGAGAATAGTTACGATTGAATCATGATTGAAATGGACGAAATCGACCCGGTCACCATAATCTTTTTTGACTGCGTTTATCCAGTTAGCTGCCTGTTCAGTCCAGATTGCTCCATTATTGCAGAGAATTACCCGCACATTAGGAATGTAGGCATCCCGAATTAGCGAGCGGATATCCTCGATTTTTGGAGCAATTTTCTCATTTAATGCTACTTTACGATACGGGTCAAAAAGAACCTGAACCGTGTTGACTGCTTTTTCAACGCCATTTTCCGGGAAATTTGCATCCCCATTCAGGTTTTTGATCTTGTATTTTCCCTGAAAAATCGTGACTAAAAATTCACCGTCATCAACTTCTCCGATATGAAGACCATCAACACCGGCATCATTTCCTCCATCAGTCAAAAGCTCAGCAGCTTCCTCCAAAGGGATGTCGAGGCAGGTGGACATACATAACATTACAAATGCAGCTGATTTCTTTTTATTTGCATCAGCCCCATGAGGCAGCAAATCAGGGTGGTCTTCGACGATACCGGTTATTCTTTGATCGATAATACTCGCGTTGATGTCCATACCAGCCCTCACTAATGTATGTGTATGCCCTTATTCATCTTTAATTCCTACCCCGTTCGTGTTCAAGTATCTTTTCGATTGTTATGCATTGGTTACTATGTACAGTATCAGCTTCCTTTTCGGCAGTTAGACGATGTTTTATCTTTGTTTCCGAGAGTAACTGTCAGAAGCAGAGAGAAATAAGAGAGATCGTGAACTCCTTCACAAAGAATCACCCTTTTTTCAGCCATATTCAGATGCCCTGGTGATCAAGAGAGAGTTCGTTGATGACTTTCAGCCCATTATTTCCCGTCCGAACCATCTCGGAAAATCTCAAAGCTCTAATACAAAAATACAACAAGCAAACGACCCAAAAAAATTCCAAATGCGAGGGAAGGGATTCGAACCCTCGAACATCTTCATGACTAGGCCCTGAACCTAGCGCCTTTGACCTGGCTCGGCAACCCTCGCGCCTGATCCTATTCGTTGTTAGACAAAATAAAGATGTGTATTCGATATTCTTGCCCCCTTTCTGTGAGGAGTAATCTTCGGTAGAAAGGAGATGATTTGGGGTATGGTTTGGACAGGATTGGAAATATGTTTGGTGCACTTATCTCTCAGTTTTCCCCTCAGTCTTTTCCTCTTTCTTCCCCTCAGCCCTGGGCTTAGAAGGTGGAGTAACCAGTGCCGTTGGTTTCACCGCTGATTTCTCCGCTGGTGCTACAGTTTTGCCGCCCTTCGTACTCTCCGTGCTCCCCATAATCCCGGCCTTCTCTTCTTTTTTGCTTTCACCCTTCACCTCACCTTTCATCCCGGTCTGTACCTCACCTTTCATCCCGGCCTTCATGTCACCCTTCGCCTCACCCTTCGCAGCGGCCTTCACCTCCCCCCACTCCTCTTTCCTCTTCCCCGCCTTCTCAATCTCCCGCAGCTTCAGCTCCTTTCTCTTAATCTTCCCCGAGATAGTCTTTGGCAGACTCTCCACGAACTCAATCGCCC
>CAZBYH010000163.1:1704-4171 GCA_964496155.1 uncultured Methanoculleus sp. | reverse complement strand
GAAGAAGAGGACGAAGAGGGCGGCATGGCCGGTCTCGGCGCTCTCTTCGGCTAAACCTTTTTTTCTTTTTCGGTGTCGCACGTTTTAACTCTCTTTTTCTCTGTATGGTTCTGTCATTTGACAAAACTCTGCACATATCGTGATCCATTTATTTCCTTACGTCTGATGATTATTGATGTCACGTTTCAGCCGTGGGTTTCAGTTATTTAAAGAGACCTTTGGTATTCTCAAAAAAGACCGGGATTTGCTTCTCTTTCCGATTATTTCAGGGGTGGTTATCCTGCTGGTAGTGGCGACGTTTTTCCTGCCGCTCCTTTTCTCAGGAGTTCTCTCAGGTATGGACACAGCCGCCGGTTCGCCTCTTGTATATGTTTTGCTTTTTGCATTCTACCTGGTGAGTTACTTTATTGTTATTTACTTTAATACGGCCCTTGTCAGTTGTGCCCTGACGCGCCTTGATGGCAGGGACTCGACGTTCATGGATGGTATTCATGCAGCATCTGCCCGTATCGGGAAGATCCTTTCCTAGACGCTTGTTGCTACTACGGTGGGTCTTATTCTGCGACTTATCCGGGGCGACGGAAACAACATCCTTGTATCGCTTGCATCGGCCCTCTTGGGGGCGGCCTGGTCGCTTGCCACATTCTTTGTTATTCCGGTGATTGCGGTGGATGATCTGGGCCGATTGTACCGATTGAACGGTCGTGGAATCTCTTTAAATCGACCTGGGGTGAGACGGTTATCGGCTCGGTTTTTCTGGGACTTGTCTTTATTCGGGACTGCTCCTGTTTTTGGGAGGGGTGCTTGTCCTGGTGGTGGGTCTGGTTGAGACGGGCCTCTTGATCTGTGTAGCAGCTCTGCTCCTCTGGGTCGTTTCAGCGATTCTTTATGGGGCGCTGCAGGGCATTTTCGTTGCCATCATGTACCGGTATGCGACTACCGGCGAGGTGCCGGATGCAATTGATCGCTCCCTTGTTGAGGGTGTTTTTGTTCAGAAAGGGTCAATCCAATGATCATCCGAGATCTGAGGGCATCTCCGGTCTTTGATGCCCGGGATGGAACTCATCTCTGTGAACTTTTACATCTCTCTCATTTTTCGGGTGCGGTGGGCTGCCGGTTCAGTCTGGCCCATGCATATCTTGAACCAGGGGAGACGTCCCATCCGCATCGTCTTGCCAGATCTCATGAGGTGTACTACATCTTGGAGGGCACCGGAACGATGCATATCGGGGATGAAAAAGAAGAGGTTCGTGCGGGTCAGGCGGTTTATATCCCGGCTGGTGCTGTGCAGTATATTTCAAATACCGGGGATGGGCGTCTCATATTTCTTGCAATCGTTGATCCGATGTGGACTGAACAGGATGATGAGCGGGTGACCTGAATCGGCCTCCTGCGGGTTTCATCATCACGCTCATCTCCTATCTCCCTCTCTCTCTCTCGTATTCTGTTCTGCCTTTTTTAGTCGTTCTTCTTTCGGGTGCCTGCAGTGCTCTGACTGTGGGTGGCAATGCCTCTTCTGAATATCCCGGTTCTGATTATTCGGACGATCTATTATGAAACATTTATCTATTTGATATGCATATTTTGTAATTGCATCTGATATGCAATAGAGCACATCAGATTAGGATGAGGGGCGGTATGATAATTCACCGGAATGGGCTGACTATGGCAGTAAAGGAAATGGGGGCATGACAGAAATGTCCAGAAAGATTCTCGTTATGGATGATGAGGATAATATTCGTACAATTACCTGTCTTCTTCTTGAAAAGATGGGATACAATGCGATGGCAACTCCGAACGGCGAAATGGCTGTCGCAGAGTATCACAAGGCCTTCTTTACCGATAGTCCGTTTGATGCAGTGATTATGGATATTACTGTCCCTGATGGCATGGGTGCAACAGAGGCCATAAATAAGCTGAAAGCAATTGATTCGGATGTCTGTGCCATTGTCACCAGTGGATTTGTCTCAGAGATGGATCCCGATGAACTGTATCGGCAGGGTTTTTCAGGAATTCTGAAAAAACCATATCGCTACGTAGATCTTCGTGATCTCCTCGAATCTCTTCTTTTGCCCTAAATTAGCCCATGGGTCTTTTCTTTTATTTTCCGTTTTGTTTTAGGGTAGTGCCTGCCCAGACACACTGCCCATATGAAATACATCCGTCCCCCAGGGGATAAGTGGTATTGAGGGTGTATTCGTGACCGGACCTGATGATGATTTTGCAGATAGCTGATTCTATGGCCTGGTTGTATGCTACGCCACCACTCAGGGCAATCTTTTTATACCCTTTCTCTTCAGCTGCCATAACTGCAATCTCAGCAATACCGGTAGCAAGGGTCATCTGGAAGGATGCGGCGATGTCTGTGGTCTGGTCTGTATGCATCCGGGAAAACGCCTCCCTGAGAAGGGCAGAGGTGGAGAGGATGGTTCGCCCGTTTTCAGTGGTGAATTCCCGGTCCCAGAGG
>CAZBYH010000163.1:0-1604 GCA_964496155.1 uncultured Methanoculleus sp. | reverse complement strand
TGAGGTCAGGGACTGCTCCTGCAAAAATTTCACCGCCCCAGATGGTTCCGTCCTCGCCGTATCCGACCCCGTCGATTGCAATGCCGATGCATGGGTCAGTGGTGGCGGCAGCGATGTGGGCCTTGTGGTGCTGCACTGGTATGAGAGTGGTGCCGGTCTCCTCTGCACGTTCGCGGGCATAACGGGTGGAAAGGAACTGCGGGTGCAGGTCATGGGCAATGACATCGAACTCAGCGCCCAGGAAGTGTGCTGTCCGTTCTACGGTCTCCTTGAGATAAACGAGTGTCGCCGGATTGCGCACGTTGCCTACGTGGGGGGACGTGATACAGTAACCATCCCGGTAGATGGAGATGTTTGCATTAAGTTCCGGCCCGATGCCAAGGATGCAGGCATTCCCTAAGTCTTGTTTCAACCGTTTTGGGGCAAACCCGCGGGAGAGGCGGAGTATCTTGCCGTCGCGCACCACCGAGTCATCGCAGCGGTTCTGAATGATGCGGTTGTGAGTGAGGATGTAGTCCACGTGCCCGGCGAGTCTTTGACACGCCTCATGGGTGTCGGTGATCATCGGGTATCCCGGCGGATTGGCGCTTGTCATCACCAGCATCGGGTGTGCGAGGTACGCGAAAAGGAGGTGGTGGAGGGCGGTATAAGGGAGCATACAGCCGATGGTATGCAGTTTGGATATTGCTTTGAGCGCACCATGATCCTTTTTTTCCAGAACGACGATGGGATGGGCGGGGCCACTGAGGCACTTCCATTCTGCTGCTGATACGATAGCAACCTCCGCTATTCTTTCAGCGGTGGCCATCACGGCGAGGGGCTGTTCCTGCCGGCCGAGGGTGCCCTTCAGGCGTCCGGCCGCCTCGGTGGTGCAGGCGATATGAAATCCGCCCAGACCGCGGATGGCGACGACGGCACCCTCGTCCAGAAGAGCTGCTGCAGTATGCAGGGGTTCTCCCTCAACAGGAGTGCCGTCTGTTTGCAGAAGAGAGAGCGTCGGTCCGCAGGCAGCACAGGCAATCGTCTGTGCATGGTGGCGGCGGGATGACGGGTCGCCATATTCATCGTTACATGGTTCGCACATGGGGAATGCGTCCATCCGCGTGCGTTCCCGGTCGTAAGGCAGACCGCATATGATGCTGTAACGGGGGCCGCAGTTCACACAGGAAGTGGCCCAATAGCCTTCATACCTGCCTCCGGGGGTGAATATGTCCTGTATACACTCGTCACAGGTGGCAACATCCGCCGGAATAAAACCGGAGAGGGTTCCTGCTGCACTTTCGAGGATCACAAATCCGTTTGGTACCGGTTCATCTGAATCAGTTACGGTGATAGTATCGATGCGCGAAAGAGGGGTGCCCCGGGACAGACGGCGCACAAATTCCTGAAAATTATTTCCTTCGGCGAGCACCAGTACCTCACTGCCGAGATTGCGGACGGTGCCGTTCATTCCGAGTTCCTGTGCTGTTTTATAGACAAAAGGGCGAAACCCGACTCCCTGAACGATGCCTTTTATTGATATCTGCCCTTTGACTTGCATATTCGATGTCTAGAGAATCTTTATTGGTTTATACGTTTAATACTACATGGGTTTTTACATTGAC
>CAZBYH010000162.1:0-4204 GCA_964496155.1 uncultured Methanoculleus sp. | reverse complement strand
CACCATGAATCTCGCCGTTCTCTCTTCAGGTTCTCCGTTCTATCGGCAGCTGGTAGTAAAAGAGATCACCCCGCTCAGACTGGAGCATGTCACCGAGTTACTGGAGCAGCATCTTGCCATTTCAGAGGAGGGTATCCGGGAAATATATGAGTTTTCTGCGGGCATTCCCTTTTATGTTCAGTTCATCGGTAAAATGCTTGAGAGGACTGACGAGATCACGCTGGATTCCATTCGCATGGTTGAGCGTGAATTTCTTGCAGAAGAGGGGAATATCGTATTCAAAGAGGAATTCGATTCGTTAAGTGCAAAGGAGAGGCTGATTGTTCTGAGTATTGCCAATGGGTGTCATACACCGAAAGAGATGACCGATGCCTTAAAAGATAAAACGACCAATGTCAACCAGTTTTTGACCTATCTGGGAGATAAGGGATATATTGTACGAAAAAAGGCGGGCTATTATGTGCTGGAGGACCCGGTCTTTGAACGATGGATGAAAGAGATTATTCTGGGGGCTGACACTGTGGGGGGACACCGTTTCCATTGAAGCATACTATCAATTTTTCGTATACATTTGATGGTGTCAACGCCGGGTTACTTTACTCCCGACGTGCCGGAATGTATTTCCACAATGGTACTGCAACGTTCCTCTGAGTTCATCGCCAGGCGGATAAGTCTGCAATTAGACCATCACCGGAGTTGAGCACCGGATCGTTTTTGAAAGGGATGGGACAGGCAGCAACCGTTTGCCGCCAAACGGTTGCTGAACGGGAAAATATGAGATTTGGGTGACCGGTACAGGATGAATAATCAGGCAGCGGGGTTGTGATGCCCACAGTCTGTCTTTTCATGGCTCCTATATCGAGAAGAGAAGCTCGGTATCGGGACATTCGGCAAGTCGTTTTTTCAGTACCGTTACTATGTTTTGGATGGATGAGAGTTCCAAGCTGAAATATTCGCTGATCTTCAGTGCTAGGGGAGAACCATCTGCTGCCTGCCCAATCATTCTCTCTTCCCCACATGCTACATAGACGATGGCGGCACTCCAGAGGAGGTCGTCTCCGTGCCAGAGTGGTTCGTCCGGATGAGCGGCCAGTTCTGCGACAATTTGCTTACATCGTTCTGCGATACTCTCATTATCATCCAGCTGGGTAAAGAAATCCTTGCATCTGTTCAATATCGTCTGGTAGTGTATTGAGTACTCTCTCAATGTCTCAATATTTCTCCCGAATATATTCTCAATTATTGTCGGATAATCTTCAGATTTCCACTCTTCCGGAAGCTTCGGGCTCAATATCTCAACGATCTCTCTACAGACGCCATCAAAAACATCCTCCTCTGCCCCGTCTGCCATTGCCTGCTCCATGAGAGAGACGAACGAGCCATCTGTGTCCCTATGGCTCAATGCAATCTCCCTGAAGAGGGGTTCTGTTTCCTGTAATGCAGCAATCAGCTCTGCTGCATTCCCGAGTCTGCCACGGTTCCCCATCCAGGTGAGGAACCGGCAGAGAACAGGCACGGTATTTTCCAGCCATTCATCTGGTATGGTAGGACTCTGTGCGAATACATCAAGGAGACACATGCGCATGAGCGGGCCGTCCCAGTCCTTGATCGTCTTTCCATGCGGACCATACAGAAGTGTGCAGAATCCGATCACAATTTCTCCGGAGAAAACGGCCGCATCCATTTCATAGGAAACCTTTTCTTCATCGAGGAATTTCATGGTATCTTCCCCGATATCTGCAGTTAAGGCGGAGATCGCGTTGGCCAGCCCGCCATCATCCACGGGGCATTCGTGTCTCCATTCGTCGTCACCATCCACGACCTCTTCGAGTATCCATCCGTCATCATCCTCATCCTCATACACATCGTGACCCTCACATGCCGTCATGAACTCAAGCTGATCCGGGGAGACGAGTTCATCTGCGTTCCATCCCGGCGGGTACCACGCAACGGTTTCAGTCAGATTATCCAGGGTGGACCATCCACTGACCATCGGTGTATTTTCGACGATTTGAACATAAACCTCGCTAAGGTGCACGAGACAATTCGGACAGAAGTATTCACTGGTTCTGTCATCTCCTGTTTTGGATGCCGCGAATTCCGCGTCATCCCCGCAGACAGCACATGGATGGAAAGCACGCTGATTCCGTGAAATCAGACAGAGTGGGCTTTCGGGCGGCATCACGGGAGTCGTTCCCACTACCCTGAGTTTGAGTGCTGTCGGTGCGTCAGGATCGTACTTATAATACCAGAGACTCCCCTGTTTCAAATGATCGGCAAGGGGGATCTCCAGTCCCTCTTCGGATTCCAGGTATGTCTCTTTTCCGATGGTAAAGGCGCTGGGCTCATTTTCTGAATTCATCCACACATCACGCAGCAGTTTGTCAAGCTCGCTGAACTGCGCGTCGTGCCGTGCAAGAATCATCAGCCAGAATGAGGGATTATGCCTGTCCTCAACTCTGATAATAAATGAGGGTACTTCCCCCACAGGCCATCCGGATGAAGACAGACAGTTCTTTCCATGCATTAGTGCTACTTTCTTACTCATCCCTTTCCTGCACAGGAGGCAGGTGCCGGGCTGTTTCCGTGGTATCATTGTGGTATTCTTTCTTCCGGGACTTATTTTAACGATCTGTTTTCGTATGTCCGGACGGGGAGGTGGTGGTACCGAAAAAGAGATGGATGGTGTGTTGCTAACGAATATCTGTACGAAGTTTTCTTCTGTGAATGGTAATGGCAGAATGACGCGGGAGGGAAACGGGTAAATAAAGAGTTTCAGGTGAACGCATCTCATGTGTTCTGGCACACGGCACAGACATGGTGGTAGACATATAACATAGAAATCCTCTCGAATCAATACACAGACATTTCTTGCCGCACGAGTGAAACCAAAGGAAATACCATCAAACACATTTCCGTGAAAGGGTCTACCCGGATGGTCCTCCATGACCTCAGGGATGCCGGAGAGAGCTATGACGACCTGATCTCCCTGATGATTCGGCGTGAACGTGACTACCGGGAAGGGAAGATGAACATGGATATTGATCGTGCCGGGGAATTTTTTGCTTTTGAACCGGAAGAAATCATGAACGGTGAGTAACTGGTGACAGGGGGTGCCACCGCTGGGTTAATTTACCCTCAATGTGCTGAAATGTATTCCCACAATGGTACTGCAACGTTCCTCTGTGTTTACCATCAGGCGAATCCGTCTGCCATTACGCCATCACCGCATGTGAGAACCGGGTCACAACCGTTTACCGCCAAACGGTTGCTGAACGGGAAAATATGAGATTTGGGTGACCGGTACAGGATGAATAATCAGACAGCAGGGTGTGACACCCAAAGACGCTCTCCTCATGTCTCCTATTCCGAGAAGAAAAGATCATCGTCATTGGGACATTCTGCGAGACGTTTTCTTAGCACCGTTACCTTGCTTTGGATGGAAGAGAGTTCCCGGTTGAAATATTCACTGATCTCCCGGGCGAGGGGTGAACCGCCCTTTGCCTTCCCTATTATGTTCTCTTCCCGGCATGCGGCATAGACAATAGATGCACTCCAGAGGAGGTCGTCTCCCCGTGTGAGTGGTTCGTTTGGATGAGCGGCCAGATCTACGATCATCTCTTTACACCGTTCGGGGATGTCCTCGTTATCGAGCCGGGTGCAGAAATCCTCGCATCTCTCCTGTATCATCTGGTAGCGGATGGCATCCTCCTGCACTGCCTCCGGGCTTTTCCCGAATAGCGATTCAAAAGTCGCCCGGTATTCCTCAGGTGTCTGATCTGCCGGAAACAGTGATTTCAATTCCCGAACGAGTTGTTGACAGAGGGTATGAAACGTCTCTTCGTCTGGCTCTTCTGTCATTGCCTGCTCCATGAGAGAGATGAATGGGTTATCTGCATCCCTTTGGCTCGTTATGATCTCCTGGAAACGAGGTTCTGCTTCCTGTAATGCAGCAGTCAGCACTGCTGCATTCCTGAGTCTGCCATTCGCTTCCATTCTGGTAATAAATCGGCAGAGAATCGGCACGGCATTTTTCTGCCATTCATCTGGTATGGCAGGTCTCATCACGAATTCGTCAAGGAGACAGATTCGCATAAGAGGAGCGTCCCAGTCATTGACGGTCTTTTCATGCAGACCGTATAGGAGCGTGCAAAATCCCATCACCATTTCTTCGGACATAGCCGCCGCCTCCTTGCCATACGAA
>CAZBYH010000161.1:0-4209 GCA_964496155.1 uncultured Methanoculleus sp. | reverse complement strand
ATGCATTTGTTATCTGCGCAGGTCTTGGCGGAGGTACCGGATCCGGTGGAACACCGGTGCTTGCACGCCACCTGAAGCGAATATACCGTGAACCGGTCTATGCATTAGGCATTCTTCCGGCACCGGAAGAGGGGAGGCTGTATTCATATAACGCAGCACGCAGTCTCTCTACCCTCGTTAATGAAGCAGATAACACCTTCATATTTGACAACAGTGCATGGAAAAATGAGGGCGAGAGCGTCCGCGGAGCCTACCAGCGTCTTAATGACGAGATCGTCCGCAGATTTGGCGTTCTCTTCCGTGCCGGTGAGGTAAGCAAAGCCGGTGTGGGAGAGATGGTTGTTGATTCCAGTGAGATCATCAACACTCTTCGTGGCGGTGGTGTGAGCACTGTCGGGTATGCAGTTTCAGAGACCATCACTAAGGGCGGTAGACAGAACCGGGGCTTTGCAGGCGGGCTTCTGAAGGGTTTCAGGAAGCGGGAGGCAGCAGAGGAAGTGCTCACGGGCGAAGACAAATCTGCAAAGATCATTGGCCTCGTACGCCGTGCGATGCTGGGTCGTCTGACCATGCCCTGTGACTACACCACTGCCGAACGGGCACTGGTACTAATAGCAGGCCCCCCCGAGGAGATGGACCGCAAAGGTGTCGAGAAATCCAAGTCGTGGGTGGAAGAGAACATCGCGGGCGTTGAGGTTCGTGGTGGTGACTATCCAACAGAAAGCTCAAAGATTGCCGCTGTCGTTGTACTTGCAACCATCGGCGATGCACCACGCATCCGTGAACTGATGGACATTGCGAAAGAAACTAAAGAGGACGTAATCAAGTCCAAAGAACGTCGCTCATCCATGTTCGACGGAGACGAGATTGATCCGCTCTTTGAATAAAATGAGATAAACAGGTGGGATACATCATGAGACGGGGAGTAACACTAATACTTTCAATAATGCTCGCACTCTGCCTGGTGCAGGGTGCAGCGGCAGCAGGAGCAGATTTCGTGCCAAGCGAGGCAGAAATAGAAGCACCATCCGGTGAACTTGCACCCGGCGAACAAGTCACTGTTCATGTCATCGTCAAATTGACGGGGAACAAAGATATCACATTTACCTCAGATGATGAACTTGAGGCATATACCGAACTTGTGGATCCGAAATGGGATTACACCATCCTTGTAAACGACCAGGGCATTCCAAAACATAGCACCAGCCTGTATGTTCGTCTCCTTGGATGGGACCTTGCATACCCGGACGGCAATGACGTGGTTGTGGACTACGCCCTTGTCGGAAAGGTACCTGAAGTCACACAGACCTCTGATATCGTCCTCTTCCGCCTGCGCCAGAAGGATACAAAAGGCAATGTTCAATCCAGCGGTGAGCTACTCATCGAACGCACGGTGATAAACCCCGAGGATGTCGACAAGATACGGGATGTCCGTATAGAAAAGATGAAAGAACTCCGCGCATCCATTGATGAGTATACTGCACTGGGAGTGAATGTCGTAGAGGCAGATCAGCTTTATAAGCAGGCAAATGATAAGATTGACGAGTCAAAAACCGCCAGTTACTCAAAGGCAAATACACTGCTCACCGAGGCGGGAATCCTGATTAAAAGAGCGGAAGCAAGCCTTGAAAATGCCTATGCAACCAACCTGATCGATTCCACACAGATAACCATTGATGCGGTAAATAGTGACATCAGCTACTTCATTAACGATCGAGACATGTCGGGCAATGCCAAGGTAGCTGCAATCCAGAATAAGGTGGCTCTCTCAGAGACACAGGTGTCACAGGCAAAGGACTTCCGCGATAATATGGACTACTACCAGTCACGCCTGAAAGCCAATGAGGCACAGCTGACTGCAAATGAAGCCCAATCAATGTCTACCGAACTGAGAGAAAGTATCGGCACAGGTGGACTTCCTGACATCAGCGGTATGGGGACCTATATCATCATCATTGTGGCTGTTATCATCATCGCAGGTATTGGATTTGTGGTATACCGCCGGTTTACCAAATGGGATGAACTGGGATAACCCGCATCACCATCATCTCCTTTTTTTATATTTTGAATATTCTCCCTTTTTTTAAAAAACCCTGTCCTTCACAGCAAAGGCATTCTTTCTAAAGAGATATCCCTCTCATCCCTCTCAATAGAAAATGAGCTGAACTGATTCTGTTTCCCTGCATCACCACATTCATCCATTCAGGTTTAAAACACAGCAGGAACACTTGCCTGAATAGCCACCTCTGCATACGAAAGGTAACAAAAGAACAGCGCAAGGAATACTCAAAAAAAAGATTTTGGTCACACCCTGTTTATCAGTGAAACGCCTGCATTCTCTTTTCAAAGGACAAAACGGATATCATTCACCAAAACTCCGGTATTTAGACAGAGTGGCAGACCAATCAGACACCTGGATGCAGGTGGTAGAGACAGAGTACCTATGATACCTGACCAACCCCCGAGAGCGCCACACCCTGAATAGAATACAGATACCAGGAACATTATCAGAAAGGCAGACTCAAAAATACCACCAGAAAAAAGAATGATAGGAGAGGGACCTTCAGGCAGTCCCATTCACCGGCATATCCGCTGCCTGAATCATCTCCGGGCGAACAAAGATATTCCAGTTAACACTGCCCACCTTCCCGTCACGGAAGAGATAATATGCAGGCAGCCGGCCCCTGTTCTCATGAATAGAGAACCAGTAGCTCTGCCGGATAACATCCGCTCTCACATATCCCGGCAGATCGGAAAAACCGTCCGGATTATGAGAGACGACGACGTCATACCTGCCGTCTGCGAAATATTCCGGATTATCCCCCGCAGACGACATATAGGCCAGTTTCTCAGAACTATCACCCCGATAATACCACGGCAACGGCCATACGCCCTCTGACGTCACCGCAGTTTTATTACTTGCATCAATGAGGCGGAAGAGTTCACGGAGTTCTTCGGAGTTCTGCACCTGCACGATGGGTTCATTGATGTCAGCAGGCGTAAAAACGACATGCACCATCATCACAACAAGGAAGAGCGAGAGGACAAGGGCCAGTATTGCCTTTTTTCGGGACATAAAAAAAGCCGCGACAAAGATCATCGGAACAAGCTGATGCACAATCAGCCACGGCACCTTCTCACCAATGACAGCATAGGTGACAAGTGATGCACCCATCCACCAGATGCAGAAGAGCGCAAAGCCAAGTTGGCGGTCGCACCCCGGCCGATTCCAGCCACTGCAAAGACCATCTACACAGACAATGAGGCCGGATAGCCTCCCGTTTGCCTGATGGGACGAATCGGATGCCACGTCCACCGATACATTCTCATCCGGCGACGCTGCCTCACGATCCTCTGTTTCCGTTGTATCATCGTCTGATGTGAAAGCAGGTCCCGGTTCGTAATCTAATCCAAATCCAGATTCAGATTCATCATCTGATAATGCGTCAGATTCAGATGATGATTCAAATACC
Organism: uncultured Methanoculleus sp.; assembly: GCA_964496155.1. GTDB lineage: Archaea > Halobacteriota > Methanomicrobia > Methanomicrobiales > Methanomicrobiaceae > Methanogenium. The sequence goes on along the minus strand of CAZBYH010000161.1, from coordinate 736 downwards.
ACCACCTCAGTCACCTCCGGGAAAAGAGGCATCCCACGGTTCTTTACCTCTCCCCCGGTATTTTCGGCCGCAGAAATACCTATCTCATCCGGGATGACCCCATCCTCTCCGGGTGGTGCCATGGAGACAAGCAGATCTGATTCCTGCTGTCGCTGCCTCCGGAAGAGCACAGCACAGACCAATGCCTGCACCGTCCCCACGAATGCAAGGAGCACAATCGGCACCTCATAGAGCAACATGAGGATGATATAGAAATACGGCGGGCCGCCAAGACGCTGCTGGGCCGACATTGTTGTCCAGTGTTTAATGGCATCGAATGCACCGGTCCAGAGCACCTCGGGATGTGCCCCGAAGGAGGAATAGAAAAGCGAACCCACTGCAAACATCACTGCAATACCGAGGATGAAATCCACCCACCACCCCTTCTTCAGGCGCACCCATTTCAACACCACGGCGGCGACAATAAATGCTCCAAATATCGCAAGAATGATAGGCATATTCTCTTTTGAACAGCAACCCAGCCCTGCGGCAAGGGCCGCCACCAGCATATAGCGGCGTTGTCCGTATTCAAAATAATACAGGATTGCCACAACAAAAAGCAGGGAGAAAAACGCGATAAATATGTCGTTACGCAGGAACCGGGAGAAATATACCATATTCGGCGATATCGCAAGGAACAGTGCAGCAATAAGAGCGCCCCGTTTGCCAAGATACCCCAGCCGGTATATCGGCCAGA
>CAZBYH010000160.1:0-4232 GCA_964496155.1 uncultured Methanoculleus sp. | reverse complement strand
CAAACCACTATATTCCTGTGGTCTCTCCGCTTGCAATTGACCGGCAGGGAAATTCTCTGAATGTCAATGCAGACACTGCAGCAGGGGAAATTGCTGTCGCCCTGAAGGCGTTTAAACTCATTAACCTCTCAGATATTGACGGTGTGATGAATGCAGATCGCACACGCACCTACCAGCGTCTCACGATACCGGAGGCTGAGGAACTCATCGCTGACGGAACCATCGTGGGCGGTATGATCCCGAAACTGGAGTCATGCCTCTTTGCCGTGACCCACGGTGTCCTCTCAGCGCATATTATAAACGGCAACCGTGAACACAATCTGCTCCTGGAACTCTTCACCGATAATGGCGTCGGAACGATGATTTACCAGCCCTGAAGCGGAAATAACCGCTTCGGTATCTATTTATTTCAGTATGAACGAAATTCTCCTATGAATAAGGCATTGAACGGCCAGAATTCTCAAAGGGCAATGAAATTATTTGTTATTGCCAGCATGACCGTTCTCTCCTTTCTGATCGTCATCACCGGCCTCTCTGTCGGGGTCACGATTCTCCTGGCCCATCTCTTCTATATCCCCATCATCCTGGAAGCCTACTGGTTTCGCCGAAAAATTCCTTTTTTTGCGATCGCTGTTGGCATCTGTTATCTTTTTCTTGTGGCCGGGTTTGGCAACACTCAGCTGACTCTTCTCACGGCCGGCGGAAGGGTGATCCTTTTGGTAATCATCAGCGCCCTCGTCTCGTTTCTTTCAGCACAGGTGCACAATGAGGAGCAACGTTTCTCCCGCCTCGTCGGCAGTGTCAGTGACCCCCTGCTCTGGATGACCAGCGGTGGCATGGTTGCATACGTGAATGATGCGTATTGCACTCTTGCGGGCATTACGCCTGCATCCATCACCGGAACGTCATACATTCCTGCATTCTTCCGGAAAGGTGCAATGGAAATGGATGAATTTCTCTCCTCACTCAGCCCGGCGTGCCCTGCCGGGATGATTGAGTCGGTATTTTCCGGTGGTGACGGGCACGACCATGTGGTGCAATGGAATGTACATGCCCATTACACCGAAGAGGGTGTGATCTCCGGGTCGATTACCATTGGACGCGATATCACTGCCCTCCGAAAGGCAGAAGTGGCACTCACTGAACATGTGGAGACCCTGAAAGCGGTCTTTTCCAATGCACGGGAATGCCTGATCATTGGTACCTGTGATCCAAACGGGATGCCGGGGCAGATTCGTGATGTGAACCACTATGGATGTGCGATATTCGGGTATTCCCTTGCAGAGATGCGATCACAACACATCAAAGACCTCTTCCCGGATGCCCTCTCCTCTCTTTCTATTGCCATGGAGGCGGGACGGCTTGGCATCACCGATGGCCACATTGAGGTCAGGGCACGGGGAAAGGATGGCGCCAGGTTTCCGGTAGAGGTGGCGGTCTCCTCCTACGAGCTGCACGACGAAATGCATTTTGTGCTTGCAATGCGTGACATCACCGCATGGGTGAGTGCCCAGAAGACGCTTTCCGAGAGCGAACGGCGATTCCATGATTTTGCGAATTTCCTCCCTGTCCCGGCCTTTGAAGTTGATTTTGATGGTTTGATTTTCTTCCGAAACAAAACAGCAGAGACCTTCTTTGGGTATAGTGAGCCGGACTGGATGGAGGGGCGGACCATCTATTCTCTCCTCTCCGCACGTGAACAGCCTGAACTGCGGGAGATGTTTCAGGTCTGTCTGGTAAAGGATACCATCCTCAGCAATGAGTTTACCGCGGTCCGGCAGGACATGACTCACTTTCCCGCGATGGTCTATTGCCGCCGGCTGACGGAGGATGGCATTGTCACCGGGCTGCGGGTGCTGGTAGCAGACCTTACCGACCAGAGGGGTATGGAGCAGGCACTGAACCGTTCCGAAACGATGTACCGCACGATTTTCGAAAATACCGGAACCGGCATGTTCCTGTTAAACCCAGATGGCTCAATCGTGAATGTCAACCGTACCGGAGTCGAACTGGTGGGGTATCCTCTCGGCACACTCCTTAGCGGAAAGCTTTCCTTTGTAGATATGCTCGTCCCGGACGATCGCATCGGATTTCGCGAGAATGCCATCCAGATGTTTGCAGGGACGGTGCCGCCTCGCAGGCTTCCGTCAATTGGTCTGGTGAATGCGGAGGGAATGATCCATGACATCTCCACGACACTCTCGTTTATTCCGGACAGCTACCAGCTTGCGGTTTCCATCACTGATGAGACCGGAAAAAATCAGTCTGAACGTCTCATATCCGTTTCAAACGGAATTATTCAGCTGATCATCTATGAAGATGATACGGCCACTCTGCTTGCGGCAGCCTGCGCAGAGTTCAGCCGTCTGGATCAGTATTATGTCGTCTCTCTCGCCCTGTGCAAAGACGGGCAGATCGTGACATCAGGAGTATCATCATCAGCATTTCGCAAGGTGAATGAGGAGTTTATCAGCACATCATCCACTCCCCGTGAGGCTGTTTCATCAAAGATGGTGAGTTATTCTCCATGGACCGTGAGAGATGCCGCGGCGGGCACCGATGAAGAGATCGATGTATTTATTCTTCCGATGATCGCAGGCGACAAGGTGGAGGGGGTGCTCTCGGTATACATTCGGCCACATGCAACGGTGACAGAACAGGAACTGACCACCCTGCAGGCGCTTGGCAATGATATCGCCTATGGCATTCGGTCGAGGCGTCTGGAAGATGAAAAGGTGGTGGCCATCTCGCAGATCGAGCGGAACATGGAGGATCTTTCGATTATCAATGACCATATCCGTAATCCTCTGCAGGTTATACTGGGAGTGGCAGAAAACGGGGATGCAGCATATTATGATACGATGGCCGCACAGGTAATGGAGATTGATGGCATCGTGCGCCGTCTGGACCAGCGCTGTCTGGAATCAAAAAAGATTCGTGATTTCCTGCGGAAACACTATCAGTTTAAGATGAAGAGCGAATGGAGCGAATATTAGACGAAGATGCGCGATATACTCAGGGAAGGTTTCCTTTTCCGGAATATTCCCGTTGCCGCTCTTCGTTCATCGCAATCAGGATTTCAAAGATTTTTCGCACTTCCACCGGGTCAATGCCGTGGGTGACGGCGTAGTCAAAGGCCCGGTTCAGCACCCGGGTGCGCTGCTCCGAGTCAATAACCGGGGCACCGCTGTGCTGTTTCTCTCCGGCGACCGCGGCCGCGAGACGCTGGCGTTCTGCAATGAGATCGATTAATGCATAGTCAATTCGGGAGATCTCTTCCCGGATGGTACCAAGTGTCATATCATATTTTCTTCTGCTTTGGAATGGTAAAAAAGGATCTCTTCAGCCCAATGACATGTGGCAGTTAACGACGTATTGAATACAGAGGAGTAGAAAATATACCTATTCATGATCACCGATAAAATTGACCGGGTGGAGCGCAAGGATCTGATCATTGCGTCTCTTGCGCTTGCCCTTGCTTTCACTCTCATATTCATCCGGGGGGGCTGGAACACCTGGACAGATCTGCTATTCATCTTCATCATCTCCCTTATCACGGTCGGCGCCGCTTTTATTCTGCACGAGATGGCGCATAAATTTACGGCGATGAAGTTTGGCTATTATGCAGCATTCAGGAAGGACAACGGGATGCTTCTCATGGGTGTGGCACTTGCTGCCCTCGTGGGCGTGGTCTTTGCGGCACCGGGGGCTACCGTCATTTACGGTCAACCCGGGCGTGAGATGACAAAACGAGAGAACGGGATCATCTCGGTCGCAGGCCCTGTGGTGAACCTCTGTCTGGGTGTGCTCTTCTTTGTGATTCTTATCGCAGGATTTGCCGTGCAGAGCGTACCGGTGATTATCATCGGCACGATGGGCCTTTCGGTGAACGGGATGATTGCCTTCTTTAACCTGCTCCCCATCAGTGTGCTGGACGGCAAGAAGGTAGTGGCATGGAACCCGGTGATCTTTGCCGTCGCAATTCTCCTCTCGCTTGGGATGGTTCTCTTTTCGATGAACTATGGCGGCGTGATGGATATGGTCATCGCCGCGATATTTGGGGGGTAACCGGATATCACCCCTCTTTCAATACTTTTCTTTTTAGGTTTGGCAGGGTTCATCTCCGCTGTCGTCTTCTCATGGCATTGATTCAGGATCCCTGCTTGTGAAACCTGTCCGTATTGCCGGGGGGCAGGTGATGCGGTCTCCTGGCCGGATGCTAGCTGAATGCT
>CAZBYH010000159.1:0-4268 GCA_964496155.1 uncultured Methanoculleus sp. | reverse complement strand
CTCCGCGGCGATGCCTACGAGATGGCAGAGACGGCCGGATGCCGCATCGTCATTGAAGAAAAGGAACTCCGCTCCCTCATTGACCCTGAGGTGCTCAAAATGCTTGACACCCTCGAGATAGATTACCTCGGTGTCTCTATCGATGCCCTCCTTGTGGTAACCCGCCCGGAGGATGCGGATGCTGTGATCGACGTCGTGCGATCCACCGGCGTCACCATGAAGAAGATCGGCTATGTAACCGAAGGGCCGGGAGACGCGAAACTGCTCACGAACGGCAAGATGATTGACTTCATTCCCCGTTTCCGTGAATCGGCATATACCCCGGTGAAAAAAGTCGTCGACACTACATCCCATGCAGACTTCGAAGACATGAAAAAACGGGTCGAAAAAGCCGCAGATGACGCCCGGATTAAAAAAGAGAGAATTCTTGCATCTCTCCTGAAATGTGCAGAATAACTTATTCTGCCGGAAATACGTCTTTTATGATGCCGGCCAAAAAGGCATTCATCTGGATAAATTCGTTGCCCGCATCCCGCATCATGATATCCGCATTCGCAATCGCGATGGTGATACGGGGATCATTATACTCCTTTTTTCGGGCCCGCGAGAGTTCTTCAAGCACATCAGAGCCGGAGAGACCGTATTCAAGCATCAGCATCTCAACAACCGATTTTGCCTTATCGAAATCTCCGTTCTTGAGAATCCGGAATATTGACCGTGCAATATTCCCGGTCTCTGACTCCAGATAATCTTCAAACCCGCCTTCAATCCGATCGTCGATGCTCATCTGAGTGAAGAGAATGGCCTTTCGTGCATCACCCCGAGCGGCCGCCGCAATCAGCTCAATCTCATCCGGGTCATACGCCGTATCCGGGATCTCCTCTTTTGCAAGAATATCTTTCAGGAGTGCCAGCACGGTATCATCCGGAAGCGGCCGGAAAAAGAGCGGCAGAGCACGGGAGGCAATCGCGGGAATAATGACACTCTGGGTTCGCGTGATAAAGATAAACCGGCATGTGCCGGAGAACCGTTCCATCATTCTGCGCAGTGCCTGCTGCGCCTCAAACGTCAGCGCCTCCGCCTCATCAAAGACCAGTAGCTTAAATTCAGCGTCAAGCGGTTTTAGGGAGGCATACCAGCGCACGATATACTTGAAGTTCGCAATGACACTGGCATTTTTTTTGTAAAGATGAGAGAACCGCTCCTCGCTTTCCAGATACTCTCTCCCGCCGCGAAAGAGCGCTCCCGTCGGGATGACGGTCATATTCTCCCGCCAGAAATCGCCATAGAGTTTCTTTGCAACGCACTCCACCGCGACGCTCTTCCCTGTTCCATGGCGACCGCTGATCAAAAGATGAGGCAGCATGCCATCGGCCGAGAACGCCTGCATCATCGCGATCACCGCATCCTGTCCTTTGATCTCACTAAACGTCTGGGGCCGGTATTTTTCAATCCATAGCATTTGTCAGGTGCTCCTGCATTTTGTGTAATGCGGCATAAAGAAGGCGGGTATTGTCATGCGACGCGATCAGTTTCTCGCCGGTTTCAGGGGTCTGTTCCCTGCACGCCTGCGTAATATTCGGGAGTGCCCGGGTGAGTTCATCAACAATTGTCAGGGTGGCCGTCTGAGCAGTGCGGGAGAGAGGGTTTACGTCAATCGTGATGACGGTCTTGCCCATATCGACCAGTGCCTTGCACCGATCCCCGTCTTCGAGGGGCACCAGCACCACGTCTGCTGCATAAATTCCTTCACGCAGGCAGAGTGCCCGGTCATGAGAAAGAGGCAACAACCGTTCTGCGGTGCCTTCGAGAACCGTGACGCCGTGGTTCTTCAGGTGTGCGGTGATGGCCGCCATCCGCTCATCTGTCCGGTGGAAGAGATTTACTTCCACTGCGGCGCCTGACGCCTCTGCAAGTGCACAAATTTCAACTGCGGCAAGGGCGGCAGTGTTGCCGTTCACTGATATCACCGGGCGAAGACCTGCCATCAAAAATGCGGCGGCGGTCTTTTCGGCACGTTTCGCCGATGCTGAGGTCTCTTCTCCGAGGAGGTAGTCAAACGCCTCTCCCCGTCCGTGGGCACTTGCTCCCTCAATAACTACCATGCCTGAACGGACGCCGTCTGCAATCCGTTCGCGTGCCACGAGTGATTTGTATCGGGGATGATCTCCGGGTATCATGGTATCACATCAACAAGTCTGAATCCCTGTTCGGCCACATGCAGGCGAACAGGCTTACCAAATTCAGATAGTACAGAGAACGATTTGTCGCCAAGAGCAAAAACACCCTTGCCAAGCATCGTCATCGACGCCGGTATTCCGCGTGCATCGCATGCTGCAAGCATGGGACGGATTTCATCCACCACAAGCCCGCTCTTCTCGGCAAACCGGCGGGAGATCTGAAAGAAATCCTTGGGGCTTGTGGCACATTTTGGCGTGTAAGCCTCTTTTACCTGGGCCATCTGAACGGGAGACGTGATGACGTCCGCGGTATGCAGGGGTCCAAGGCTCAGTGCCGTGATCTGCACGCCCCCTCCTTCCATCCGGATGATATCGGTTGCAATGCCGGGCTGTTTCCGGCAGACAATGCCGCCTCCGCAGCAGGCAGCGACATCCCCGAGACCGGTCTGAAAGTGCAATTCGGCCTCGTGGGCCATCCGGGCAATATCCGCATCCGAGAGGCCGGTCTCAAAGAGGGCATTTGCCGCAACAAGTGTTGACAGGAGTGCCGCCGCAGAGAGACCGAATCCCGCCCCGAGCGGAAGGGATGTAAGGGTCTTTACCTCTGCTGTCACCCCCAGTTTTTCGAGTGCATATTCAACAAGCGGGGATGATTTCGAAACGCGGGTATCAACATCTGCGGAGCATGCCAGATGAACCGCGACCGAAATCTTGTCTGCCGGTTTCACCCATGCATACACTCCTTTGTCGATGACAATGCCTCCGCCGCAGCTTCCGGTGGACTCAGGACTCTCGCCGTCAAATTTCCGGAAATATCCCGAGATATGGCCGGGCGAGAAGCCTACTGTAGATTCTGCCATACCATCTCCGCCACTTCAGTCTTTGTTCCTTCTGCATGCACGATGGCATTCCTCGTTATGAGTTCATATGCAGCGATATCCGCACCCAGCGCATCCGGGGTGTTTGCCGCCACCATATCTATTCCGGTATCCAGCAATGCGAGGGCCTCATCACAACTGTTCCATCCGAGTTTGAATGCGACAATCGTCTTCGGGCGGTTTGCAGTCTGCATCACGTCCTGAATAATCTTTGAAAGAGGCAGGAGATCAACGGATACGGGCTTCCCGCTGGGTATCTTGCCTTCGTAAGCTACCGGCGCAAAATCAGAGATTGCGGCTGCACTGATATAATAGTCAAATATTCGCTCAGCACACAGGCTGAGAATATGCTTTCGCATGTCACCGGCAGACTTTGCATACACATTCCGGACATGCGGCAGAGGCAGAGTATCGCCATGCACCAGCCAGACTTCTGCACCGAGACGGGAGGCCTCACGGGCCAGTTCTTTCCCCATCCGCCCGGAGGAACGGGTGGTCAGCACCCGCACGTCATCCAGCCGTTCCCGGCAGGGGCCACTCGTGATTAATACCGTTTTCCCGAGAAGGGGTAAGCCGGAGAGGGCACGTTCAACCTCATGCACGATGGTCTCAACCGCTGCGATCTTTGCCTTGCCTTCCTCAATCCGGGGATCAATAATCGTGATCCCCCATGTTGTGAGGGTCTCAAGACAGGCCCGGACACCCGGATGACGATACATACTCTCATGCATCGCCGGCACGAGAATGACCGGCATACCACGACCAATGGCGGTCGTTGCAAAGGTCGTCACCGGTGTGTCATCAATGCCATGCGCTATCTTGCAGATGGTATTCGCGGTTGCTGGTGCAATCAATAAGAGATCAGCACTCCCACCGTCCCCGCAGTAGGTGACATGCTCAACAAGCCCACCACACCTGACAAGCGTCTCATGCCCTGTTGCGTAGGTAATTGCATCGGGGTGCAGAATACCGCAGGCAGCCTCTGTCATTACGCCCTGCACATCTGCATTGCATCGGCGGAGTGCATGACAAAGCCTGACACCGTCAACGGCAGCAATGCTCCCCGTGATGCCAAGCACTATCTGTTTTCCTGCAAGGGTAGTCCGTATCGGAATCATTGTATCACCACATCGTGCACCATATGCCATACGCCTGGTGCATATTTCTTGACCCGGTACGGGATAATATCTGTGGCATATCCCGCCTCAGC
>CAZBYH010000158.1:0-4317 GCA_964496155.1 uncultured Methanoculleus sp. | reverse complement strand
ATGCAAATGTAACACTCTCCAACTCAGGTACTCGTACTGTTGGGTTTGGTACTGACGCATCCACAAAGGATCAGTCCTACACAATCCGTGCTGATCTTATTCAGACTGCTGGTGTCAGTGCAATCTACGATACTGTTAAAGTAAAGATCGAGAAGGGAGGCATCACAGTTAGTGCATCCGGTGACAGTTCATACTACATTGGTGAAGAGATCGTTCTCTCCGGAACCAACACTGACAACGATAAGACATGGCTCTTCATTACAGGCCCTAACCTGATGGCCAAAGGTGCTCCTCTCTTCGATCCAAAGGATGGAGTAGTTACAGGCGGTGCAACCGACGACCTTGGTGCAGGTTCCTGGGCACCCGTTTCTGTTGAAACAGATGACACCTGGGAATACAAGTGGAATACTGAAGATATAAACCTTGATGCGGGCACTTACACAGTTTATGCAGTCACTACACCAACCAACAAGGACAGCCTGGGTGCAGATAATGCAATTTATAGGACAGTATCTATTGTTATCAAGAAGCCATTCATAACAGCAACCAGCTCCTCAGCAATCATTGCAAGGGGGGATGACCTCTACATCAAAGGCACAGCAGGGGGCGATCCATCACTTGGTGTAGCCATCTGGATCATTGGTAAGAGCTATGCTGACCTGCAGACCGTGACTGTTGAGGATGATGGAACATTTGAATCCAAATTCACAGCAACTGATGTTCTTGCAGCAGGTCATTACTTCGTTATTGTTCAGCACCCGATGGAAAACGGCCGGTTTGATATTATCGCGCCGACCACAGCTCCTGGTGAAACCAGATTTGTTCAAAAGATTACGGGACCTGGTGCTGGTATTCCTACCAATATCTTCGCAATTGACGGGCCAGGCAGTCTTCATGGATCAGACGCAGCTACCACACTTATCAACGCAATGGACAGCCTCGATATTGACGATAGTTACTGTAAGCTCTCTTTTACCGTTGAGGAAATCAGCAATACTTCCCTCATTAGCATCGATCCCATCGGTGACCGATCCATTCTTGAACCCCTTGTTATCACAGGCACCGCCAATCTCCCTGTTGGGGAGAGCCTGATCGTCGAAGTGGTGTCCTCCTCATTCAACCCAACCGAAAAGACGACGAGCGGTGGATACTCAGGAGCATGCGGCACGGTTTCTGTCACTCCAGGGACAATTGAAGGAGTAAATACCTGGAAGTTCACCGCCGACACATCTTCATTAGAAATTGATGAATACCGTATCACGGTGGAAGGTATTGAAGCAGAGACGGTTGCAACCCAATTATTCAATTTATGGACTGGTGTTCAATCCTCACATGATTTCAATAGCATTGCTGAAGTCAATCCAAGACCAGGTATGCTCAAACCGGGCGAGCAGGTCACAGTGCATGGCATTGCCACACTTACCGGCAGCGGGGAAAACACATTTGACACCAATGATAGACTGGAGGCTTATACAGAACTGCTGGGCCCGGAATGGGATTACACCATCTTTGTGAATGGTCAGGGCATACCGATGCGGGCGACAAATCAATATATACACCTCCTCGGATGGGATCTCGCATATCCAAATACTAATGAAGTGAAGGTGGAATACACACTTGTTGGCCGGGTACCTGCTAATTTACAGAAACCTGATGCAGTCATCTTCCGCCTGCGCCAAATAGATACAAACGACAATGTTCCGTCAGATGCAGAATTACTTATTGAAAATCGTGTTTTTACCCCCGGTTTTTCAGCCACATACCGCCTTTCCCCGGGTTGGAACCTCATCTCGACTCCCGCTAGCACCCCCCTTATTGAAACCACGGGATATCTCTACAAAACTGCGTATACCTACAACACCACAACAGCCCAGTACGAACCAGTTCCCATCAATGACCTAAAACCGGGAGAAGGCTACTGGGTCGGTGCATTCGAACCGGCAAGGATTACCTTCACCGGCGTACCCGTTGAAGAATACCAGAAAGAACTCTCAACAGGCTGGAACCTCATCGGCGGTCTCGGTATTGCAACGGAGACAAACAGCATAAACGTCACTCCTGACGCACTCTCTGGTCCCCTCTACCAGTATAACCAGGACGCCTATGCCTACAGCCGGGCCTCCATCCTCAAACCCGGACAGGGATACTGGGCATCAACAGCAGCACCCTGCACAATCAATGTCAGCATCCGCCCGCCAGAAGCGCCGGGATAACATCTCAATTTTTTGATACAGGTAGAAAATCAGGTGAAACAGAAAATGAAACAAAAAATACTATTAGTCTTCTCAATAATACTCGCACTCTGCCTGGTGCAGGGTGCGGCAGCAGCAGATTTTGTGCAAAGCGAGGCAACCGTAGACCCGGCATCCGGTGACCTTGCACCCGGCGATCAGGTCATTGTTCATGTTATCGTCAAATTGACGGGGAACAGAGACACCACATTTAACATGAATGATGAACTTGAGGCATACACCGAACTTGAAGATCCGAAATGGGATTACACCATCCTTGTAAACAGCCAGGGAATCCCAAAACATACCAGCAGCCGATATGTACGTCTCGTTGGATGGGATCTTGCATACCCTGAATATTGTGACGTGACGGTGGAATATTCCCTTGTCGGAAAGGTTCCCACTGTCCCCCACACCTCGGATGTTACTCTCTTCCGTCTGCGCCAGAAGGATACAAAAGGCAATGTTCAATCCAGCGGTGAGCTACTCATTAAGCCCACGGTAATTGTCAACCCTGAAATGCAGTTTGTCACCGCCACCACATCCTCTGCAACCATAGCAAAAGGTGATGATCTATATATTTCCGGTAATGCAAAGGGGAATGCTACTGAAAACGTAGCAGTTTGGATTTTCGGCGGGAATTGTGTGTCCTATGCCACCGAAACTGTCGAGGAAAACGGTGCATTTGAGCACACCATCACAAACACTGCAAACCTTGCTGCAGGACAATATTTTGTCGTTGTCCAGCACCCGATGAACAACAACCAATTTGATCTTGTTCCGCAGGCAGGCAATCCCGCACCGGGGCAGGCCGCTGTTGTCCGCCCAATTCTCGACTCTCAATTCGCGGACCCAAACACCGGAAATTTCCCGCCAATCTTCATCCTCGAAGGCAGAGGCAAACTCCAGGGCTGTGAAGCAGCAAATGCACTTGTCGACGCAATGAACAGTCCAAATATCGATGATACCTACTACGAACTCTCTTTTATGGTTGAGGAGCCGTGGATCGTCATTGATGCAATCGGCGACAGATATGTAAGTAAAGATTTCACAATCACCGGCACCACCAACCTCGCCGTTGGCGACACTCTGGTTGTTCAAGTAGCTCCATTAAGCAGCGGATTCGCCAGTTCATCGGGCACGGTCTTTGTAAACGCAGGTGAAAGAGCTGGTGTGAACATCTGGGAATTTGCAGTTGACCCAGCTTTATTTACCCCTGACGAATACATCGTCACAGTTGAATGTGCTGAGGTTGGGCAAACAGCCACACAGACATTCACCATTATGGAAACAGATCCAACCAACTATGTTACCATCACCACATCCGGAAACAGTTCATATTATATTGGTGAAGATATTATTTTTTCCGGAAAAAACATTGACAGTAACAATACGTGGCTCTTCATCACAGGACCAAACCTGAGATCCAAGGGCGCTCCCACCTTTGATCCAAGAGATGGAGTAGTCACAGGCGGTACAACCGACAACCTCCCTGCAGCAGGTTCCTGGGCACCAGTTATTGTTGAGGCAGATGACACATGGGAATACACGTGGGAAACCACTGGTGTGAACCTTGATCAAGGTACTTACACCATCTATGCAGTCAGCTCCGCTACCAACAAGGATGATCTCGAAACACAGCATGCAATTTATACAACTAAATCCATTGAAATCAAAAAACCGTTTATCACCGCAACCAGCTCCTCTGCAACTATTGCAAGAGGGAATGACCTGTACATCACCGGTAATGCAATGGGCGACCCAACACCTGGTGTAGCAATCTGGATCTTTGGTAAGAACTTTGTTGACCGTCAGACCGAGACTGTTGAAGATGACAGTTCCTTCGAATTCAAATTCGCAAACACCGAAAATCTTGCATCAGGCCAGTACTTTGTTGTTGTTCAACACCCGATGGAAAACGATGTGTTTGACCTTTACGTGGCTGCTGGTTCAGGCGGCACCACTTGGGTTCAAAAAACAGGTATTATTCTCTTCGCAATTGACGGGCCAGGCAGCCTTCAGGGATCTGAGGCAGCAACCGCACTCGTCAACGCAATGAACAGCCCTGACATCGACGACACCCACT